>JAHEOI010000319.1 GCA_018610125.1 Verrucomicrobiota bacterium | reverse complement strand
GTGGCAGAAGGGGCCGGCCGATATCGACCTGACGTTGGATGGCGAGTGGGTTGCGCCCGATGGGAAACCGGTCGGGGTCGCGATGGACTTGAAAGGGAGCGAAACCGGGACAGTGATTAATCGGTTGAGCTTGTCGAGCGAAGGATCGGAAGTGCTGGCGGGCAGCGGGGAGATCCCTCTGTTTGTTGAGCCATCGGGCGAGCCGAGGATCCGCGTTCCCGCCACGGGCGATTTGAAGTGGCACGCCTCGAGTGTGGCCAATCCTGAGTTTTGGAAACGGGTCGAGGCGTGGGCGCAATGCTCAATCGAGCAGCCCAAGCTGGTAATGGAAGTGGATGGCTCGCCGAAGTCGCCGCAGGGGCATCTTCAGCTCAATGCCGCTTCAATGAGACTGAAGATGCTTGAAGGGGCTGAGGAGTTGCCGCCATTGGAAGGGTTCAACGTCGAAATCGGCATCCAACCCGATGCGGTCGACCTGAAAGAATTTGTTGTTGCCGTCCAAGATGAGGAGGTTCGGGCTACCGGTCAGCTCCCTTTGCCCGATGAGGGATTGGTCGGCGTGTGGGCGGATCCCTCCAAAGCCGGCATTAGCGCGGCGGAGGGGCATCTCTGGATGCGCGACGCCAAGATTGAAGCGCTTGCCGGGTATTTCCCGAAATTGCTTGCTCCAAATGGTGACGTTAATCTCGATGTCACGGTCAAGCCGGGGCTTAAGCTGGGTGGCACATTAAAGGTCGCGGGAGCGGCAAGCCGTCCGATTGCACCAATGGGGCCCGTTCGCAACATTCAAACCGTCATCCATTTTGAGGGTCAGCGCGCCGAGATTGCCAAGTTTTCGGGTCAGATCGGAGGCGAGGCGGTTAGGATCGATGGCGAAGCCCACCTAGCCGAGGATGACCTGCCGACATACGATATCTCCGTCTCGGGCAAGAATATCCCGCTAGTGCGACAACCGGGGTTGATCTTGCGAAGTGACCTTGATTTGAACGTCGCCAGAGAGAGCTCGAATGAAACCGTGGTATCGGGTCAGGTCCGGCTTCACGACTGCCTGTTTCTGCAAGACCTGGAGATGCTGCTTCCCGGGAGCTTGGCTCAACCGAAGAAACGGCCCCCTTTCTTTAGCGTCGCAACACCCCCTTTGGCGGATTGGAAATTGAACCTGGAAATCAAGGGCGATCGTTTCATTCAGGTAAGGACCCCGGTATTCCAAGGGCGGATGTCAACGAACATGCGGCTGCAAGGAACCTTGCGTGAGCCGAGAGCACTCGGGGAGGTTCGGATCGATTCCGGAATGGTCAAGTTCCCATTCGGGAATCTCGATATTCAGCAAGGCTTTGTCACATTAACCAGTGAGAACCCGTTCCGCCCGGAGCTGTTTGTGACCGCGAAATCGCAGGTTTTCGGCTATCAAGTGCAGATGAATGCCGAAGGCTATGCGGACGAGCCGGCGGTGAGCTTCAGCTCGAACCCGCCGTTGACCTCGGAGAAAATCCTGGTGATGTTGTCCGCCGGTGAGCTGCCGAAGCAAGAGCATCGCTTTACCAGTCAGCAAAAGGCCGGCCGCTTGGCGATGTACTTCGGGAAGGATCTGCTGAATCGACTCGGCGCCGATAAGGAGACCACGGATCGTTTGTCGATCCGAACCGGCGAGAACATCTCGGAAAAGGGGCAATTGACCTACTCGGTGGAATACCGACTCACAGATCGATGGTCCGCGATCGGGGGACTGGACCGATTTGGAGAATTGAATGCGGGACTGAAGTGGAAAGTGTATTCAAAATGAAACAGGGGCTGCGGGAACAAGCATGCAACGGATTCGCGCCATGATCGCGCGATCGCTGGTAGAGCGAGTGACGGCGACCGTGCGTCAGATCGGCTGGTGGGCGGGATTGGTCATGGTTTCCCTCGGGGTTCCGCTTGAGGTCGGCGGTCATGGTCCGGTCAAGGAAACGACGCCCGACAAAGAGAAGGCGACGCCACAAGGTCGCGCCAAGCTAAAGGTCTCGGGTTACGGCTTTTGGGGGAATCGGAGTCTGAAAAAGGAATTGACACTGCTGCGAGAGCAGGAAAAGCCGCCGCGGTTTTACGATCCCAACTTTGTCGAGGATGCCGTCCTGCTCACATTGTCGTCAGTCCAGGGAGATGGCTACCTGCGGCCCCGGATCGATGCGACACTGACCCTCGCCGATGGAAGGGAAAGGCATTTTTCATGGGAAACCGAGCTCGACAAGCTGTTGCCGCGACCCCTCAAGATCAAGCAGGTCCATATTCAAGTGAAGGAAGGTGTCCTCTATTACTACCGAGACCTTGAGATCAAGGGCTTGGAGGTGATGCCGAAGACAAAGGCCAGGAGCTACTTTGTCGAAACGGATTCGCTCCTCCCATTGAAAGGGAGCCGTGTGTACACCCCGCAGCGCTTGGAGCAGTCATTGTCGAATTTACGCGAGGCCCTGGTGCGAAAAGGCTACGAGAAGGCGGCGGTGACCGTGAGCAAGCTGAAGCGAGACAATGAGACGGGAGCGATCGATCTAACCGTCGATGTTGACTCGGGGCCGCAAGCGCGTGTCGGGTCCGTGGAAGTCGAGATCGACGGGACTGAAGAGAAGGCGCGCGGAGATCGAGAGGTGCGCCGACCGGATGCTGCCTATTCCGAGTTTTGGCGGCAAGAGTTGAAACAGGAGGTGCGAAGCGAGCAGCTCAGAAAGGGCTTTCCGGATGCCAAGGTTGAATTGAAGGAGATCGAGCGCGAAAAACAGAACGACACAATCGTGGTCGATTTGCGAGCGCATGTGACAAGGGGACCGAAAGTCACCCTTCGGGAGGTCAAGTTCCAAGGGAATGAGAGGACGAAGAGGTCGGTGTTAATGCGTCAAACGCGATTGGAGCCCGACAAGCCATTGAATCGAATCCGAGTGGAACAGGGGCGAAGTCGGTTGTCGCGACTCGGTGTCTTTGATTCGGTTTCGATCCAGTATGAAAAGGTGACGCCAAAGGTGCGGGATGTCATCTACAAGGTGGAGGAGGGCAAGCAGGTTGAGCTAAACCTCCTTTTCGGCTATGGGAGCTATGAACTGGTTCGTGGCGGATTCGAGCTGGATCATTACAATGTCTGGGGCCGAGCGCACCAGTCGAGGCTCAAAGCGGTTCAATCTCTCCGATCGACAAATATGGACTATCTCTATTCGACCCCGAGACTGGGCGAGAGCGACATCAGTCTGTTTTTCAATGCGCAGGGACTCCGCCGGGAGGAAATCGATTTCGTCCGGGAGGAATTTGGCGCCGGGGTCGGAGGACAGCGGTATATCGAGGCGATCGATAGCGATGCCAGTCTGCGGTACAACTATGAGCTCTTGGCGGCGCGAGATGCCGAATCCGCATTCGAGGAAACCGAGGAGGAAGCGCTTTCGGCGTCATGGATGTTCGACATCGAGCACGATCAGCGGGACAATCCACTGATCCCACGCGAGGGATACAATCTCTCGGGCAGCATGCAAATGGCCTCGGAGGCCTTCGGAGGCGAAGTCGATTATCAACGGCTTGAAATGAAGGGCTCGTATCATCATAAGCTCGGGCGCGGTCGCTACCTCCACTTGGGGTGGGCGCATGGGATCGCCCTGGCTCTCGGTGGCGAGCGAAACGAGATTCCGATCAACCGACGCTTCTTTCCCGGGGGACAAAATTCCGTCCGCGGTTTTCAACAGGGTGAAGCGGCACCGTTAAACGAAGAAGGGAAAGTCATCGGGGCGGAAACCTTCCTCCGTGGGAACGTCGAACTGGAGCAGGCACTGACACCGACCTGGTCGGTGGTTGCATTCATGGATGGAGTCGGATTTGCCCGGGATGTTGGAAATTACCCGTTTCAAGAGAATCTATTGTCCGTGGGGGGCGGCGTCCGGTGGAACACCATCATCGGCCCGGCTCGCTTGGAATATGGGCATAACCTCAACCCGAGAGAGCATGACCCCGGTGGGACATTCCACTTCTCGATCGGTTTTCCGTTCTAGGAAGAGGTGTCGGAGTGTGGGAGTAAAGAAAATCGCTTCAATCGCCTCGATGATTCATAACGCGGAGAAATGGCGACTTTGAGAGCGCGTCCTTCACTCCGATACTCCGCCACTCCGTCACTCTCTTCCCTCTGCCTGCCTTAACGCTTCTTGGAGTGCCTGCGCGACCTGGGCCGAAGTTAACGTTGCCTCGCTCCCCTGCACCGTGACCGTGCCGACTTGGGTGTTGAAACGCTTTTTGGAGGGGGCTTGACGAGGACGGTCGCGATTCGAGGGCTTGGCGGCGCGGGCTTGCCGCACGGAGAGTTGCCCCACCTTGGCCCGTTCCCAAAGCTCCTGTTGGTGTCCTTGGTCCGGGTGCTTGGCGATTTCGAGGAGGAGTGACTTCGAGCAATTTTCAGACGTCTGAACTTCGGAGAGGATCGGCTCCGGTAAGTCGAGGATGCGGAGCGTCTGATTGATGCCGGCGACCGATTTATGGAGTCGCTCGCTTAAGGTCTCTTGGGTGAGGTTGTGATCGACCATGAGCCGCTGGAAGCTTCGGGCTTCTTCGACCGGATTGAGGTCCTTGCGGTGGAGATTTTCGATGAGCTGGAGTGCCATCCGTTGGTGCTCATCGATGCTCCGCACGATGCAGGGGAGCTGAGTCAGGCCGGCATCGATCGCCGCGCGGTAGCGACGTTCACCGGCAAGGATGCGATAACGCCGTTGATCGATCGGCTCGACGACAATCGGGCTGACCAATCCATACTCCTTGATGGATTCGGTCAGCTCCTCAAGCGCTCCCGGGTCTTGGCGAGGCTGTTGGGGATCCGGCTCAATCGAGTCGATCCCGATGTAAGAGAGACGCTGCTGATCGCGTCCGGCGGGATCAAACGGCAGATTGGACGAGCCGGAGGCCTTTTCCTGAAGTCGGGATTTTAGGTTCTTGGCCATAGGTGGCTTACTTCTTGAGTGAGCTGCTCGTAGTCCTTGGCCCCCGGACTCGATTTGTCATAGGCAAAGACATCCCGAGGCTCGTCGTCGCTTTGGGCGCGATTAAGCTTCTCGTTACGCCGGATGACAGATTGAAGGACCTTGTCGTGGAGGGATTCCAAGATTTCGCGGACCTTTTCGTTGGTGACCCGGGCTTGGCCCATGACCATGGTCAGGAGAATCCGGTAGTCCCAGGGAGTATCCCGGCGTTTGACACTATGCAAGGTTTCAAGGAGATCCCCGAGACCCCTTAGGGCATAGCCCGAGGGTTGGGTCGGGACAAGGAAATAGTTGGCCGCGACCATGGCATTGACCGGAAGGACGCCAAGCGTCGGCTGGCAATCGATGAGGATGTAATCGAAGTCCGGGATGGCCTCGAGGGCGTAGCTGAGTCGTTGCTCGCGAAAATGCTGACTCTGAAGGTGGGCGTCGGCTTTGGCCATCAAGATCGACGATGGCGCAATCTTCAGGTTGGAGAGGTAGGTGTCGGTGATAATCTCCGAGACATGACGATTTTCGGTCAGGAGGATATCGGCGATGGTTTGACCATCGAGCGCGTCCGGATCGATCCCGACACCGACCGTGGCGTGCGCCTGGGGATCGAGATCCACAAGCAATGTCGAATACCCGGCCCGGGCAAGCCCGGCCGCCAGGTTGACGGTGGTGGTCGTCTTTCCCACCCCGCCCTTTTGATTAATAACGGCGATAGTCACCTTCATGATAATGAGCGCGTTATAGGCCCGCTTTGCTAAGCGGAAAATTAGCAGATGACGGTCGACAGTGCGAGGATGGATGACCGGTTTCAGACGTCTGAAACCGGGGAGGTCCATCGCGTGGAGAAGCGTATTTCCTCCTCTTTATCCGTCTTTTTTTGCGAATTATGCGCCTTTTGCGGCGGAACAGTTACGTCGGAGCGATTCGATCGGCGGAACAAGCGACAAGTTTTTCTTTTGTCATGCCACGAAGTTGGTATGATCAAACCGCGTTTGCCCAAATGAGGACCGGAAGCGAAACGAGAAATTCCGATTGGCCTCGCTTAACGGAGTGACTATGCGTTGGTATCGAAAGTTGCATTGGCAGATCATCATCGGGCTTGTTTTGGGGCTTGGCTTTGGTGTGACCGCGGCGATGGCGGGATGGACCGGATTCGTCGACCGCTGGGTGGCGCCGATCGGAACGATTTTTGTCAATCTCCTCAAGCTGGTGGCGATCCCATTGGTGCTGACCTCACTGACGGTCGGCATCTGCTCGCTTGCGGATTTGCGCAAGCTCTCCAGGATGGGCGGGAAAACGATCGTGTTTTACGTGGTGACGACCGCCGTGGCGATCACGATCGGATTGACCCTGGTCAATACGTTACGTCCGGGCGACCGGATCCCGACGGAGGTTCGGGAGGAACTGAAGGCGAAGTACCAGAAGGAAGCCGACAGCAAGACTTTGGCGGTCGAGGAGGTCAAATCCCGGGGTCCTCTGCAGCCATTGGTCGATATGGTCCCGAGCAATTTCTTCAAGGCGATCGGCAGCAATCAAAACATGTTGCAAGTGGTCTTCTTGGCCCTGTTATTCGGGATTGCGCTGCTCCGATTGCCGAAAGAGCAGGCCCAACCGGTTCTGAACCTCTTGCAGAGCCTGAACCACTTGGTGATCCGGGTGGTCCATCTCGTAATGAAGGTGGCCCCGATCGGGGTCTTCGCGCTGTTGGCCGGCACGATCACCACGCTCTCTTCCGAAAGCGCCGGGAGCCTCCTGAAGCTGCTGAGCGCCCTAGGGTTCTATTGCACCGTCGTTGTGCTCGGCTTATTAATC
>JAHEOI010000318.1 GCA_018610125.1 Verrucomicrobiota bacterium | reverse complement strand
GCGGCTTCGGTCGAGCCTTGTCGAAGCACGATCGCTTTGGCATGCAGCGGGTCGATCACCCCTTGACTTAAACGCTCGCTAAAATAGCCCGCCATTGGATAAGGCTCCGACGGCGTGATATCGACACGGGCAAAGCCGACCTCCAACGGCTCGGCTCCATCCGATCCGCCAACGGTACCTGGACAGTCAAGCGCTCCCAACAAGAGCCCAAAGATAGAAAAGAATCGAACGGCTTTCATATCGCTTCGCTGGATGAGAATCATTGTGAGAGTCATTGATCGTGTCGCTCTGCGACAGTCATTCGGTCAGTTTCATCGTAAGCCACTCTGTTCGGTATCCGAAAAAGCCTTATACCATCCCATCTCCAACCGTTACAACCGTTGAATCCGTGATTGAGCGGCAGTCCTCCTTCGGCCACATTGTTAAAAATGCTGAGGTAAGAAGGCGATGAGAGGCGAGCTACTGATATTACTCCAACGCAATTCGGTCTTCGAGGGCGATTTCACACTGGCTTCCGGGGCAAAGAGCCAGTACTACGTCGATTGCAAGCTTACGACACTCACCCCGCAGGGGGCGTGGCTCGTCGGGCGAATCATGCACGACCTTATCCGGGAAAAGGAAAAGGCCATCGATACCCGGATCGATTCGATCGGCGGGCTTACAATGGGTGCGGACCCGATTGCGCTTGCCATCGGCATGGTCTCTCACTGGGAGCAGGACCCGGTCCCCTTGCCTGTTTTTTCAGTGCGGAAGCAATCGAAGGATCATGGGCAGACCAAACGGATCGAAGGCTGTTTTCATCGAGGCGACACCGTTGTCATTATTGACGATGTGATCACCAAGGCGGAATCGACTTGGCAAGCCATCCAAGCCGTCGAAGCGGAGGGAGGTCAAGTCGCCTTCGTGGCCTCCTTGGTCGATCGCGAAGAGGGCGGCCGAGCCAGCTTGGAAGCGAAAGGCTACTCCGTCCTCTCGGTGTTTACCTTGGACGAGATCCTTTCAAAGGAGTGATAACGCAGCAGACTATTAGCATCCCTTCGCCGCCGATAACATCGGACTACTGATGCGATTGACGGTCCAATGCGTTCAGCTCGGTCGCTCGGCCTTTGTCGCCTTGTTGTTGCATCCACTCGTCCAGCTCGCTCCGGAGACGCGTTTTTTGCTCTTTGAATGAGGGGTCGCCAGCAAGATTATTCAGTTCAAACGGATCCTTTTTGAGGTCGTACAGCTCGACTGCAGGGCGTTTTTGATACCGCTTGGTCCTTTTCCGGGCGAATTTGTTGCCTGCTTCAGCCGCCTTCCGCCAAGAAGCAAAGACCGGGTCTCTCGCTGTCACCAAATTTTGGAAACGGGTATCGGGAAATAAGTTAAGGATATATTTAAAGCGCTTGCCGCGCACCGATCGGATGCCGTAACCTCGCGGCCCCTTGATAATGCCTTTCGATGTCTGGATGCCGAAGACAAAATCGCGGTGATCATCATCCTTACCCTTTAGCACGTCCAGGAACGAGCGCCCGTCAAGGTCATGCTTTCCCGGATCGCCCCCGGCGATTTCGAGCAGTGTCGGCACCACATCGACATATTGGATCATCGCTTTCGTCTCGGATTTCGGCGTTACCCTCTGTGGAAAGCGAGCAATCCCGGCGGCGCGAAGCCCGGTTTCGTAGCAAGTCCATTTGCAATGGGGAAAATTGGAGCCCTGCTCACTAAAAAAGAGCACCAACGTGCTCTCGGCGTTTCCGGTCTCTTCAAGGATCCGAAGTGCCTTCCCGACCTGATTGTCGAGATAGGTAATCTCGGCATAGTATCGCGTCATTGCCTCACGCGTCTTGGGCGTATCCACCAGATATGGGGGAAGCTCCAGCGTGTCAGCGTCGTAGGGGGCCGCGTCGCCCCGGTTCCACGGTCGATGAGGCTGATTGGAAGCAATTACCAAACAGAACGGCTTTTCGGTATCCCGCTCAAGGTAGGATCGCATCTTTGAAAGGTCGAGGTCGACTCCCTTGCCGCCGTCGTGGTGTCGCCCGCCCAGGAATTCGAAAGGGAATGCCTCTTTTGGCTTGTAATGGCGCTTGCCGAGGATCGCCACGCGATAGCCCAACGGCTTTAAGTATTGCGGCAAGCTACGCACGCCTTCGCGGACATAGCTATGATTCGGGTGGGCGCCATTCCTTACAGGGTATAAGCCTGTGTATAGGCTCATCCGGACCGGTGCGCACATTGGCGCGGGCGAAAAGCACCGAAGTAAGCGCATTCCTTGGCCGGCAAGCCGGTCCAAATGGGGCGTCCGCACGTCATCGTTTCCAAAGCAGCCGAGATCGGTGTAGGTCATGTCATCCCCAAGAAGAATCAGGATATTTGGCTTCCCGGGTGACCCGCCCGCCTCGGTCTGTATCCCGGCAAAGAAAAGAGGCATGAAAAGCAGCCACGCCATGACAACAGAATGCCTCCGCGCAAGCCGACCCGAAACATCATGATTTGGATCCGTCATAAATCTATTGCTCCAATCGCTGCGTATTGAATTCTCCATCGCCATTACCCCAAAGCCCCCACTCATGCAATGCATGCAGAACGATCCCGACCATAAGCGCGATCAGCACCGCCGCCGTTAAAACGCTCATTCCATAGGCCAACCAGACCGGTATGCCACCGGCGGTTTTATCCATCGGCTCCCGACCGGTTTTCGTCAGCGTCACACTTAAAAGCCAGGTTACAATGCCCGCAGCCCCAAGGCCGGCAGCAGACCTCCCGTACCAACCCATGCTTGGGCCTTTCAGGTCGGCCTCAAATTCCCATCGATTCACAACAGGATAATAGTTCGGCATTGGCGGGTCCAGGTAATAGACAACGCCAAAGGCGATCACTGCGAGACAAAGGATAACCATGGTGCGATCTCGATGCGTCATATCATACCGGCTTTAAGACGACGAGGTACCAACCCGACCAGACATTATAAATGAGCGTCAATAGGACGACCGCGATCACGCTTGCGTAGAGCGGAAGCCATTTCCGAACGATTGACCGCCCGAGCGACCGAGAAATGAGCCAAGTCGCAATCGCCGCGATGAGTCCGATTGTGGCAAAATGCTCCTTGATTTCGAAAAGCCCCGTCGCCCACGGGAGCTGGCGGTCCAAATAATCGGCACGAACATTGACCCGGAATGCGGGATACACCATGGCACCGAGCAGGTAACAGATCGAATAACTGATAACCAGCAGCTTGGCGTAGAGCTTCTCCTGGTCCACTTTGATAACGCGTCCCCGGCAATAGCCACAGACCCGGATTGCCAAGTGGATTGCGGAACCAAGCACACAGGCGGCCGCGATCAGGTGCAGGAAGAGCAGTACTCTTGAAATCGATTCGAATATGACCATTGTCCGAAAATTAATCCCTCCCGCCCCTCTCAAAAGCTACCCACGACAGATAAGCCGCGAGAGGCTAACAGATAGCACGGTCTCCGTCTTTTGCAACCGACAGTGGAAAGAAGCATGCTTCCTAAGCAAGCGAATTCTTGGACAAACGCCTCAATCACCTTGATCATGCAATGGAGGTAAACAGGGTCGCCCCCTCGTTTGGGCGGATTCGTCGGCTCTGAAGAAATCGCACGGAAAGATGACGACCCCGAGCAAAAAACCGGATCCTATATGGCAGCAACGGCGGAGCGGGAAACCGAAAAACCGAAAAAAGGAGCTTCGGTCGCCGGAAGAGATTGACCGTTCCCGAATCATTCATTCGGCGGCATTCCGTCGACTTCAAGGAAAGACCCAAGTGCTCGGGGTGAGCGAAGGCGACTTCCACCGATCTCGACTGACCCATTCCATGGAGACTGCCAATATCGGGCGCGGGCTTGTTCAGACACTGGCCAAAGACCACCGATTCCTCCGGAAGTGGCTCCCCTCAGCGGATCTGATTGAAGCCATTTGTCTGGCGCACGATTTGGGTCATCCCCCATTTGGGCATAACGGGGAGATCGCACTCAATGCGATGGCCTACTCCGTGGGCGGATTTGAGGCGAACGGGCAAACGCTTCGCATTTTAAGCTTTCTGGAAAGAAAGCGCGAGAACTGGTCGCTTGACCTCATGCGGCGGACACTCCTCGGTATCTTGAAGTACCCCGCACCCTATCGGCACCTCGTCACCCCCAAGCTAAACGAGGCAATTTCACAATTGTTGGACTTTCCGGCAGCGGCCCTAAAGCCGCCGAAGTGTTACCTGGATTGTGATGAAGCCGTGGTCGATTGGATCCTGGCACCGCTGTCGGAGAGCGATCGGTCGACATTCCAGACATTTCAACAGGCGGAAAGCGACAAGCACGCACGAGCGCGATTCAAATCACTCGATGCCGCTATTATGGAGCTGGCCGACGACATTGCTTATGCCGTGCACGATGTCGAGGATGGCATTGCTCTGGATCTTATCAACCAACACCACCTTGACGGGCTGCGTCCTTATCTGCAGGGACCGTGGGCCAAGCGCTGGAAGCTCGGGAATGTCATTGAGAGACTCTTCCCCGGCGGAGAAGAAGTCCATGACGATCGAAAGTGGATTTTCGGCGGGATTGTCCACGCGCTCATTTCATCGGTCACCGTCACCGAGCGTGAGTCGTTTGAAGCACCGCTGCTTCGATGGAATGCCACGTTGCCGGAAGAGGCTCGCGGGGTTGTCGATGAAATGAAAAAGGTAGCCTTGGAGAATGTCATTAACCTTCAGAGTGTCCAGACCTTGGAATATCGGGGCCGATACTTGATCAAATCACTCTTCCAAGCCTTGGAGTCGGACCCAATCAAATTGATTCCCTCGGATTTCACCCAAATCATCGAAACCCAACAGGTCGAGCCAAAGCGAGCCATCTGCGATTATATCTCGGGAATGAGTGACTCCTTTGCAACCCGCATGTATGAACGTCTCTTCGTGCCTCGACTCGGGAGCGTCTTCGAGAAACTGTGACCCAAACAATCATACTGAAATGGAGAAAGCGATATGAGCCGATTTGGACTATTCTTTTTGACCGGCTTCCTCGCAGTTTGGTTGCTCCCTTTAAGCGACATCATGGCCGGAGCCGGCACCTCTTGCTGTTTCGAGATCCGCGTCATCGATCGGGTGACCGGACGCGGCGTGCCGATGGTGGAGCTGCGGACGCCCAATGATATCCGTTACTACACAGATAGTGCGGGGTGTGTGGCAATCCGTGATCCCGATCTGATGGGTCAACGGATATTTTTCAAAGTGGAGAGCCCCGGCTACAAGATGCCAAAGCAGGGCTGGTTTAGGGGCTTCCGCGTCCGCCCGCAGCCAAGGGGCTCAAAAACTGTTGAAATCGAGCGCACCCAAATCGCCGAGCGACTCTATCGTGTGACCGGTCACGGCATCTACCGTCACACGGTCATCCTCGGCAAAGAGGCCCCGATCAAGCATCCCTTGCTGAATGCCAAGGTCGCCGGCCAAGACAGCGTTCATACCGTGATTTATCGTAACAAGCTTTACTGGTTCTGGGGCGATACAACCCGGCTTTCTTTCCCACTAGGGAACTTTGAGACCACCGGCGCCGTTTCAGAGCTCCCATCGCAAGGCGGTCTCGAACCGTCGGTGGGCGTCAATCTGAATTATTTCGAGAACGAAAGCGGATTCGTGCGTAAGATGTGTCCGATTGAGGGCAAAGGTCCTGTCTGGACCCGCGGGCACACGGTCCTCCGTCACAAAGGCACTCCGAAACTTGTCTGCCACTACGCCCGGGTGAAAAACCTTGGTAAACGGCTCGAGCATGGAATGGCGGTTTGGAATGATGACAAACAGCGCTTCGAGAAACAAACGCAATTCCCGCTCGATGCGCCTCTTCATCCGCACGGCAATCCGACTCGAGTGACGCTGGACGATCAAGAGTGGTTTTACTACACCAAGAAAGGCTATCCGGTTGTGCGGGTCCGAGCTGAATGGAATGACCTCTTTGACCCAACGAAGTATGAAGCCTTTACCTGCTTGAAACCGGGAGCGCGTTGGGCCTCGAGCGAACCGCCCATCGAGCGAGACGAACACGGGGCCCCCGTATGGGGTTGGAAAGCAGACACCGCCCCGGTCCATGGACCGGCAAAAGACCTCGCCGACGGATTGGAGGGCGACGTCAGCGAGACGCCAAAGCAAAAGCTATTTCAGATGGTTAAAGATTATGGCAACCGGGAACGCTATTTACGTTCTAAAAATCGGCTCGATGCAAATGAAGGCATTACTTATTTACGCGATGTGGTTACGGGTCGTGCTATCGTCGTAATGCATCGGAGCTCCCTCTATTGGAATGCCTACCGAAGCAAATGGATCATGCTCTTTCAAGGAGGGACCCAGCCCGGCATGGGCAAAGTTTGGTACGCCGAGGCCGATACGTTGCTCGGCCCTTGGGTCTATGCGTGTCGTGTCGCAGAGCACGACGGCTACTCCTTTTACAACGTCAAGCAGCACCCCTACTTTGCCGAGGAGGACGGTAGAATCATATACTTTGAAGGAACCTACTCAAAACTCTTCACGGACAAACAGCCGACACCCCGCTACAATTACAATCAGATCATGTATCGGCTGGACCTGAGCGACTCAAGGCTCACGTTGCCCGCTCCGGTTTACGAGACGAAACGGGATCATTGTCGCCACTACGCCACAGGCAACGCATTCCCAGACAACCCTCCCGATTCGGTACGAGTTCCCTTTTACGCGATCCCTCCGGATCGAGCCATGGATGGGACCTTACCGGTTTGCCGCGTTCCAACCGGACAACAGGGGCAGCTCGCAGTCAAGACCGACTCAAAGGCGGCGTCCGAGCAAGTCGTCTTCCGGGCTTTACCAGTGAATGCACCTCCCAAAAAGGAGAAATCGACAAAGGAATTGTTTGAGTACCGCCATCGCGAAACCGGTGACCGGATTTATCGAACCGCAAACCACCCACCTTCCGGCAATTATGAGCGAGGCTCTGAGCCGCTATGTCGCGTCTGGACGAGCCCACGCCTCGATCCGCCGATGAGTCAAGCTTCGAACGGACCTGCACACCTCCGGGCTGAGCCCTAGGCTACATTGAATTGCCCCGTTGGGGCATTGTTGGAGAGCGCCAAAGGTGCGGGTCAACATAGCCCAGGGTTCCTCCCTGGGAACCGAAACGCAGACGAGCTTAAGCCCTGTAAGGGCGAGTCAGAGATGAGCATTTTCCGAACGGTATT
>JAHEOI010000317.1 GCA_018610125.1 Verrucomicrobiota bacterium | reverse complement strand
GATCGGCTTCGGCTCCGAGACGGTTTCAACAGCGAGCTGCTTCGAGCCTGACTCCCCCTGAGTAGCGGCCCGCTCGTCAGAGTCCGCCTTGTCCTCACTCGAAGATTGCTGTTGAGGGATCTCGGTCGATTCCGTCTCCTCGGCCATCTTCTTCGCTTGCTGAGACTCGGAACCGGCACTGCTTGCTTTCGGCTCAGTCAACAGCTCCCCACTCTTGGCACTTACAAGAAATTCCGCCGCCATGAACGCATACACCCCCTTGGGAGGCTCGATCTTAAACCACTTCCCTTGCTGAGAGAGAGGGGTAACGGTATCGCCGCCGCTCAATTGCCCGACTATGCCGAAATTAAGCCCGGGGCCTGCCCGTACATTGAGCCGATCGGCCTCGACCGTGAGCTTGGACGGCACCGCGTCCGACGAGCTCTCCCCGCCTTCGGGCGACACGTAATCCCCATGCAGCCAAACGTTCACACCTTCAGGCATGCGGATCTTGGCCCATTCACGGGGGCCTCCCTTCGGAGGATCATCAAGGCGCACCAAATCGAGAACCTCAACCTGATCTCCCTCACTGACCTGGGCAACAACGATCCCAACCAAAGAAGGACGGGCTCGGACATTGACATTCTCCGCCGTAACTTTCGCACCCGTAACCTCCTGAGCAGCCGATTCTACGACACTGCCCGCCATCAGGCCCAGTCCAAAACAGAGCGCAAGACAGAGCAGCCACCCGATCCTTTGTGCCTTCCATACTCTTGATTTCATAAGCTCGCTTCGCTAAAGATTCCGGCAATTCTGCCCGCTGTCGGCAAGCGTCCCTGCTCGCCCCGCCTTTACGCTTCAAGCACCCAATTATCGATCCACTCTCTTTTTCGCCGGCGAACGGTCACTCATCCCCCGCCCGCTCATTAAGGAAAGAGCGGACCTCATTCCGATTCAAATGCCGCCACTCCCCAGACTTCAGCTTCCCGAGCCGAACGCTTCCGATCCGGTCTCGACGAAGTTGTTGAACCCGCTCCCCGAGCGCAGCCAACATCCGCCGAATCTCACGGTTACGCCCCTCAACCAGTTCAATTTTCAAACCGGTCGGCGGTACAGCCCAAGCGCGCTCCGCCTTCAACCATTCCCCGTGATCCCATACCCCTTCTTGCAATCGTTGTACCACCGAATCGTCGACCGTCCGTCCGATCTCGATATGGTAACGCTTTTTTACCTCGTATTTGGGATGGCTGATCTTAAGGCAGAGGTCGCCGTCATTTGTCAGAAAGATCAACCCCTCGCTATCGCGGTCCAAACGCCCAATCGAATAAAGGTGCCGCCACTCCGCCGGCAACAAATCGTGCAAAATCCGCTCGCGCTGCTGCCTCGCGCGGGAGCAGACATACCCCCGCGGCTTATTCAAAGCCAGGTAAATCTTCTCTTTGAGCCGGATCGGTCGGTCATCCAGCCGGATTCGGTCTTCCTCCGGATCGACCTTGACTCCCTGCTCTTCAATCGTTACCTCATTGACACGGACGCGCCCCTCGTGGATCAGGCCCTCAGCCCCGCGCCGCGAGGCCACACCCGCTTCGGACAAGAACTTCTGAAGCCTCATCTTCACAGGCACCGATTTCAAGGTCTCCCTTCAAGGCACCCTTATTCCACGTAAGCCTGTTATCGGCACCCATCTCGCCCGTTCTCAGGCAAGCCTCACGCGGTAACTAGGCTTCCGGCTTGGTTTTTCGCAAACCGATCACCCGGTCTCCTTCTTTCCAAAGGCCTCGCTTCTTCAGAAGCTCGACCCGCTCAAATCGCCTCAGCACGTTGCGTCTGCCGCCCAAGTTGCGGCCACCCCTTAAGCTCCGATGTTGTGACATATCCGTTAGCGTTACTGACTTTCTTTGTTCCTTCGAATTCGCCCTTTACGAAATCTTTTTCATCGCCCTTTTAAGGTTTTATTAATAGCATAATCAATTAAATTGGGCAAAGGCCAATTGGAACCCGCAATCGAGCAAGAGGTCGTGTGTTTCAAGTCAGCTCAGGGAACGATTTCGCTATGGCAAATCGGCCGATTAAAACACGACGTGACGTCGGGGCCCGTCGTCACCCGTCGTTCGTCGCCTACCTGAGCCATCTGGCACCTGGCACCCGAAGCTCCAAGCATGGTGAGAACAACATCAGAGCTGCATTATGGGACAACACAGCGGTAGTGCGACATTGAGCGATACAGATTTCAACCGCTTACTCCAAGGTAAGCACCAATGTCCCCATCAGGTCCTTGGGATGCACCCCCTAAGCGACGGATCAGGAGTCGTGGTTCGTGTCTTTCATCCGAACGCCAAGAGCGTTCAAGCGGCCCCCTGTGTCGAGAAGGATAAGCCGCGTCTGACTCTGGAGCCGGTCCATTCCGACGGCCTCTTTGAGGCGGTGACCCACAAGACGAGCCAAGTGTACGCTTACGATCTGGTAGTCACGGAAACGGATGGCACTGCGTATCAGCAACGCGACCCGTACTCTTTCCTGGCTAGCCTGAGTGAGACCGACCTCTACCTCTTCAATCAAGGAAACGAACGGCGGGTCTATGACAAGCTTGGCTCCCACCTCCGAACATTCGATGGTGTCGAAGGAGTCAGTTTTGCGGTCTGGGCCCCGAACGCAAAAGGGGTGAGCGTGGTCGGGGAGTTCAACCAGTGGGATGGTCGACGGCACCCGATGCGAACCCTGGGGCTGTCCGGTGTATGGGAGCTCTTTATCCCCGGCATTTCGGAAGGTAGCCGCTACAAATATGAGATCCGGGGACATGATGGCAGTACCTTCATGAAGACCGATCCCTACGCCTTCTACTTTGAGGTCCCTCCCAATAATGCCTCCATCGTCTGGGATAACCAAAAGTTCGAATGGACGGATCAAGATTGGATGGAAGAACGCCAACAGCGTGATCCCTTCCATTCACCGATGAGCATCTATGAGGTCCACCCAGGGTCCTGGCAAAGAAAATCGGACAACGCGTTTCTGAGCTACCGGGAGCTGGCGGAGCCGTTGATCGAGTATGTCAAGGAGCTCGGATTCACCCATGTCGAATTCCTCCCGGTTGCCGAGCACGCCTACTTGCCTTCGTGGGGCTATCAAGTGACCGGATTCTATGCGCCGACAAGCCGGTATGGCAGCCCCGAGGACTTTCAATACCTGGTCAACGCACTACACGAAGCCGGGATCGGAGTGATCATCGATTGGGTCCCCGCTCACTTCCCGCGCGATATCTGGGCCTTGGCTCAATTTGACGGCACCGCTCTCTATGAGCATGAGGATCCCCGACAAGGAGCCCACCGAGATTGGGGGACGTTGATTTTTAACTTTGGACGACACGAGGTACGCAACTTCTTGACGGCCAATGGCCTTTTCTGGATTGAGCGATTCCATATTGATGGACTCCGAGTCGATGCCGTTGCCTCGATGCTTTATCTCGATTACTCACGCGAAGATGACGATTGGGTGCCCAACCGATACGGGGGAAGAGAGAACCTGGAGGCGGTGGAATTCCTGCGGGAAATCAATCACCTCGTGCATACGGAGCATCCGGGAGCGATCACCATAGCGGAAGAATCAACCGCTTGGCCGCAGGTGACAAGGCCGCCTTACGTCGGCGGACTCGGATTCTCCTTCAAATGGAATATGGGCTGGATGCACGACACCCTCCTCTATTTCCAGCGAGATCCGATCTATCGCAAGTACCATCAGAATGACCTCACATTCACGATGCTCTACCATTACGGAGAAAACTTCCTCCTCCCGCTCTCCCACGATGAAGTCGTGCATGGCAAGGGCTCGCTCCTTCAGCGCATGCCTGGCGACGAATGGCAGCGCTTTGCCAACCTTCGATCTTTGCTCGCTTACCAATGGCTTTTCCCCGGTAAGAAGCTCCTATTCATGGGAGGCGAATTCGGCCAAAGCAGTGAGTGGAGTGAAGCCCAGGCGTTGGAATGGCACCTCCTGGAAGCCGGCCGATACCACCGAGGAGCTCAGCGCTTGGTGGCGGATTGCAATCAAATTTACCTCCACGAACCGGCTCTCTTTGAGGCTGACTACGACGTCGAAGGTTTCTTCTGGGTCGATTGCTCCGATCACGACAGTTGTGTCCTCTCCTTTGTCCGGCAGTCACGAGCGGGACGACGGCAGGTCCTGGTCATCCTCAACCTCACTCCGGTCGCTCGCCACCAATACCGTATCGGGCTGCCGCAAGGGGGAAGCTGGCAAGAGCTGCTCAACACCGACGCTGGGATCTATGGGGGAAGCAACCAAGGGAACCTGGGAGGAGTGGAAGCCGAATCCTATCAAGTTCATAATCAACCTTTCTCCGCGGCGTTCACACTCCCCCCCCTCAGCGTCTCGGTCTTCCGGCCTGCGGCCGTTTCTTCAGGAGGAAGCGAGCCCAAGCCCGATTCAAAATCCGACACGCCGAATGAATTGAAGACCGGCCAATAACCCAAAATCAATTGAGGCAACCCGTCATGCCTAACTCAGATAGACCCGCCTTAAGCGGTATCAAACTCCCAAGGCTCGCTAGCGGCCTTGAAAGGCCGAAATTTGTTGAGGATGAGTCAAG
>JAHEOI010000316.1 GCA_018610125.1 Verrucomicrobiota bacterium | reverse complement strand
GCCCTGCCTTGGGGCCTGTTATCCATTCGCTGGGTCGACCATGCCAATGCCTGCTCGTTGAGATCGCCCATGTCGCCAAAAGTGCGTCCGGGAAAGAAGTTTGTCTCGACGATCCAAAAGCTCCTCTCCTCGCCGGCCTTGGACGGGGTCCCAAACTGCACCTGGCAGGGAGGATCCAAGTCGAGTTTTCGAAGTCACCCACCCTTTTCATCCGTGCTGTGGACGACGTTTTGAGCTGGTCGACTGTCGCCGCTGTTGGAACGAATGGCGGGTCTTCTATTACACCAGCGACATGGAACTGGCCTCTTTTCCGGCCAGTTGGACCGATGTGGGGGATCCGGATCCTTTTGTTGAGCTCTCCCAGGGACGGGCCGCGACTCGGGTCGAGGATCTGCTGCGCTTGGTCCAATTGGTCGAAGATCTCCAAGCGGGAGGTGTAAAGGAAATTACGCCGGAACTGTAAAGCGAATTACACCGTAACCCAAAGCTTGAAGAGGATATTTGCAGTAATATCTCCTTAAATTGCGCGGTTTTCCGTTGACAAGAAGGTCAACGCGCCCATCATAGGCATAAATTGCTTTACACATATGCCAACTGATCCAAAGAAACTCCAATCGCTTCGCGCCAGCGGCACCCTCAACCCTCACCCCGAAAGGGTTAAGCATCCGCACTTTGGCCAAGGGCAGTTCCTTGATCCTCATGACCTGGTCCAACTGAAGTACGAGACGGTCCGGGCAGTGGAAATAGAGGGCCAGCCAATTGCTCAAGCTGCCAGCCAGTTTGGGCTCTCCCGTCCGACCATCTACGAAGCCCAAGAAAATTTCCGTCTCGCCGGCATGGAAGGACTCTTGCCTCGCAAGCGCGGCCCGAAAACCGCCCGGAAGCTCACTCCCGAAATACGACAATATCTCGAGGACTTGGTGGCAACCCACCCCGAGCTCAAGGCCGGTGAGCTTGTTCGCCGAGCTCGAAGACGATTCGGGGTCGAGCTCCATCCGCGAACCGTCGAGAAAGCCTTCAAAAAGGCAAAAAGGGGGCGCCAGAGATCGTGATGAATGAAGCCCTCAGAGAGCCCAAAGAAAAGGGACTTTGGCAATCGCGCTATGAGCAGCTCCGTCAGGCAGCCTTGGCCGAAGAGAATGACTTTGGACTGAAAGACTGGGGGTTGGCTGTGTTGATACGTCAAGGGCTGGTGGGCTGGATGGAGGCTTGGCGTGATCCAAACTTCTCCGATCAACAAGCCCCTCCAAGCTCAGCGCCTATAATTACGGATGAGACCGGTGCAATGCAATGCTCAGTTAAACGATTACTGATCAATATGGCCTTAAGCCATGCTGACTAATCCTTGAAACATCTATGACAAATCCCGAATCCAAGGTCACCGGCGAGCACCTCAAGAGAAGGGCCTATCTTTACGTCCGACAATCCACACTCAAGCAAGTCCTTGAGAACACCGAAAGCACCCACCGCCAGTATGAGCTCCGCAAGCGGGCTATCGGATTGGGTTGGCAGGAGGAGCAGATCGAGGTCATCGACTGCGATCAAGCGCAATCGGCCGGATCAGCTGCCGAGCGAGACGGTTTTCAAAGGCTGGTGGCCGAAGTGGGATTGGGCAAAGCGGGCATTGTGATGGGATTGGAGGTCTCACGTTTGGCCCGCAACTGTGCCGATTGGCACCAGTTAATGCAGATATGTGCTTTGACCAAGACATTAATTCTTGATGAAGACGGGCTCTACGATCCGGACAGCTTTAACGATCGACTGCTGCTGGGACTTAAGGCCACGATGAGCGAAGCCGAGCTTCATATCTTAAAAGTCCGTCTCCGGGGTGGGCTCTTGAGCAAAGCCCAGCGGGGTGAGCTTAAGATGCCGCTGCCGATCGGCTTTGTCTATGACCCCGCCGACCGAGTCGTGCTGGATCCAGATCGGGAAGTACAGCAAACGCTGGAGCATTTTTTTGAGATTTTCCGACGGAGCGGTGCGGCTTGGGCCACGGTCAAGGCCTTTCGCCGGGAGGGCCTGAAATTTCCCAGACGTGGCCAAGCCGGTTCCGGAAAAGTCGTTTGGGAACAGCTTCGCCACAACATCGCGCGCAAAGTATTACACAATCCCCGCTATGCGGGAGCATACTGCTACGGTCGCAAACGCACCTGGAAGGACCCGCAGGGGCGGGAGCACAGTGTCACCGTATCCCGCGAGAACTGGTCCATCTTGATCCAAGACGCCCACCCCGGTTATATCAGTTGGCAAGAGTTCCAAGAGAATCAGCGACGCCTTGAGGAGAACGCCGGAGCACGCAATAATCATAAAGCCAGTCCAGTGCGGGAGGGCTCGGCCCTGTTGCAAGGGCTGGCCATCTGTGGCCAATGCGGCAGGCGAATGACCATTCGTTACCACCAACGCAATGGAGCCTTGAGTCCGGATTATCTCTGCCAGAAGGAATCCGTTGAGCAGGGCGAGCCTATCTGTCAAAGCATCCATGGCGGTGCGGTCGACCAAGCCATGGGGCAGCTGATCCTTGAAAATGTCAGTCCTATGGCGCTGGAGGTCTCTCTTGAGGTTGACAAAGAGTTGCAACGCCGACGGTACGAATCGGATAGACTGCGTTATCAACAGGTGGAGCGGGCCCAATATGAGGCCGACCAGGCTCGCACTCGATATATGCGCGTCGATCCAAACAACCGTCTTGTTGCCGACACGCTGGAGTCGCTTTGGAATGAAAAGCTCCGCGAGCTGGCTCAAGCCAAAGAAGACTATGAGAGGCAACGTCAGAGCGATCAACGCCAAATTTCCCAAGAGCAACGAGAAAAGATCATGGCCCTGGCCGAGGACTTTCCCAGGCTCTGGAATGATCCCGGAACCAGTCATCGGGATCGCAAACGAATGGCGCGCCTCTTCATCGAGGACGTCACGCTATGTCGTCATAACGACGTCATTACAATGAATACCCGATTCAAAGGCGGAGCTACCAAAACACTCTCTGTGCCGACTCCCCCTTGCTCCTGGCAATTACGCAAGACCAATGAAGAAATCGTGGCCGAGATCGATCGTCTCCTCGATACCCTGACCGACTCCCAGATCGCTGCCGAGCTCAACCGCCGCGGCTGGCGCCGAACGCCTACCGAGCGTCCCTTCAACGCACGAGCCGTGTTCCGACTCAGGCAGTACTATCAGTTGATCAATCGGGCCGACCGACTTCGAGCCAAAGGCATGTTGACTGCGCGAGAAATGGCCGCAATCCTTGAAACCAAGCACAATCTCGTCGATTATTGGCGCGAACAAGGGCTCCTCCAGGGGGCTCGCCTAAACGACAAGAACGAGTATCTCTATGAATGCCCGGATCCTGAAACGGTCCAAACCATCAAACGACGGACTCGATTAGAGCCAAAAGAACCAAAGAACCAAGAACCATTATCTTAGATAGTACCTATGCGGCGTAGTACCCAACCTTCTCCTTGCGGTCGGAGTGACCTTTCTCGTGACAGCGGAAAACAAACCCATACTGCTTGGCAAAAGCCTCCATCTCCGGGATTATGACCGCGTTCTTGCCGGTGCCGCGCAGTCGCGCCAGATTAGTGTTATCAATGATGCATTGATTGGCTGAATAGCCCCAGAAGGTCAGCCCTTCATGGAGGAAGCATTTCATCTT
>JAHEOI010000315.1 GCA_018610125.1 Verrucomicrobiota bacterium | reverse complement strand
TCTGAGGCAACGCCTCGCTAACTTATGGAGTGCGCGTGACTTGTCACCGCCAAAATGTGAGTTCCATGAGCGATTTTTCCAGGCAATCTTGTGCCGAAGCCCTACAGCCGCGCTTCGGGAGAGAAGTCTGCGTTCACCTAAAAGGTTACGCTCACCCTGCCCCCTCCCATCGGATGGGAGAGGGGACGCGTAAGCGCATGAAGGTCAAAATCGCTTGAATTGGGTACTTGTTTCTCCTCCCGCTCGTTTCGTTTCTCTTGGCAGGGTGTTTTACTCCAACGTCTTCAATCTGAAAGAGGCGGATTGTCGACTTCGTCCAGGAGGACCAGCTCTTGCTCTCCCGGAGGACCGATTAGTGCCACCGGTCGATCTTCGAACAACTCGAGCAATTCTTCATCGGAGATATACTCGATTCCCGGAGTTGGGGATGCGGTCGAAGATGCGTTGTTCTGGAGAATGGAAGTCGATTGGTTGGCATTCGTGGGGGACGACGGCGAGCCCGGATTTGGATAGAAATTGCTTACAAAGACGTAACCGGCAAGGACCAGCGGCACCGCAACCATCAGCAGGGCTTGTCGGGCTCGGCGACGACGTCGACGCTTTCGAACGACAATCAAGGCGGTTTCGAGGGAATCGGTCCGAAAGCGCTCCAACGATTCACTGGAAAGGACGTCGTTGAGGAGCTCGTCGAAGCTCGAGTCATTGTCTTTCATAATCCGTTCTTTTGAAGCTCTTTAAGCAGGGATGTGAATAATCGAATCCGTTGGTTGCATTCGAGACTGCCTGCCGAACGCCTCGCTGTTGTTCCGCTTTGCGGAAGGGAAAAAGGAAGAAAAGACTCTGGGCAAGGGAGTGAGCGAGCCCGGGGTGTCGGGATCAAGCAGCCTTCTTCACCTCCACAGCTTTGCGCCGGCTTTGACTCGCCCTTACAGGGCTTGATGAGGGGGCGTGGACGAGCACCCAGGGCCGAGCGCTGGGCTATATTAAATTGCCCCTTTGGGGCATGATCCGAAAGCGCCGAAGGTGCGCGTCAACGATAGCCCAGGGCTCCGCCCTGGGTAAAAGGGCAAAAAAAGAAGTCTCAGCCCTGTAAGGGCGAATCAATTGAGAGATCACGACCGCGGATTCCTTGGACGGAAAACGATGAGGAGGGCAAGCGTCAAAAGTTGACTCATCCTCAACGAAATTGGGCCTTTCAAGGCCTCCGGCGAGGCGTTTGCCGTGGACCCGACAAGGCATGGTAACGGCAGACGATTTTTAATCGCATCGAATTGTTGCCGCCGAACGCCTCGCTGATTTTCTGCTCCGCGGAAGGGGACAGGAGAAATTGTCTCAAGGCCTCGCCGCAGATTTCTTCGACCTAAAACGTCAAACTTGCTCTGTTCCAGGAATCGGGTCTTTTGGGATGCTGTTCGGAAGGAGTCCCTGGCTTACTTTTGGGACTTCACTTTTGTCGGATTGACCCGCATGCTCGGGGAGCGACCTATGAAAATGCGGCATGTGTTGAAAGCGTTGTTTGGCTCCGCCTTGGTGCTCTATTTCCTGCTGCCAAGCGGGGTCGGTGTGGCGATTGGCCAGGATCAAGAAGCATCGAAGCAGACCGCTCCCGAACGCACCTCGGAGGCGCTTTTTTCTTTGGGCTTGGTGGCCGATATCCAATATGCGGATGTTCCGGCGAATGGAAGCCGGCATTATCGAAGCTCGCTCGAAAAGCTGCGGGAGGCGGTGAAGGTATTCAACTCGAATGCGGTTGACCGGGTCATGGATGTCGGCGATGTGATCGATCGGGGACCTGAGAGCTTTGATGCCGTGATGGCGATTTACGAGGAACTTGAGGCGCCGTTGTCAATCGCCCTCGGCAATCACGACTTCCCGAGCTCGCGGGCACACACCCTCAAGGCACTCGGCATGGATCGGAGCTATTTCGCCGTCGATTACCCGGATTGGCGGATCGTTGTCCTTGACGGCAATGATGTGAGCCTGCTCGCACGGCCTGCCGACCATAAGAAGCACCAAAAGGCCTCGCGCCTCCTGCAGCGTTTGAAGGAGGCGAACGCACCCAACGCGAAAGCTTGGAACGGGGCGATCGGTCAGGAGCAACTGGAGTGGTTTGATGGCAAGCTCAGCGAGGCCGAGGAAGAAGAGCGATCGGTCTTGGTCTTTTGTCATTTTCCGGTCTATCCGAAGGGGAGTCATACGCTCTGGAACAGGGATGAAGTCGTCAAGGTGATCGACTCGCACTCGAACGTGGTGGCCTGGTTCAATGGTCATAATCATGCCGGGGCTTATGCTGAGAAGCACGGGGTCCACTACCTAACATTGCCCGGCTTGGTGGAGACTCGTCGCCAAAACGCGTTCGTGATCATTGAGGTGTATGAGGATTCCTTGAAGATTAACGGGTATGGTCGGGTGAAAGACCGGATTTTGAGTCGGGAGCGTCACTCGGATTAAGTTTGAGGCGACTCGACCTTCTTGAGCCGGGGCCTATCCGGCAGTTGGCGGGGATATTGGATATGAGTGATCGTTTCAAAGAGAAGCGGCGTGGCAGGCGTTGGGTGTTGATTGGCTTAATTCTGGTCGCGATTGTCCTTGGCCTATTTGCGGGCTACCGCCTCTGGCTCTATGCTCGTGTCCAGTCGCAGCTCTCCAGGATCCAAGAGAACGACGAACCGATTACTCTGGAAGGCATCAATGCTTGGTATGATCGCTCCAATATTCGAACGAATGCGGCGTCGCTTTACCTTGAAGCCTTCAAAAGGATCCGGAAACCGAAGCCGAATGACCCCGTTCCGCTATTGACTAGTCGCCCACTTCCAAGCCAATCCGAACCGTTTCCGGACAAGATGGCGAAGGCGACCAGACGATACCTAGAAGGCCATGCAAGCGCCCTCATGCTGCTGCGTCAGGCAAGACACGCCGGGCGATGTCGTTACCCGATCGATTTCACCGAAACCGATCTTGATGTTCGCCATCTTTCGGACGCAAAGAAAGCCGTTCACCTGCTTCGGCTCAAAGCGGCCTACGATGGGTCGGTCGGTAACCATGAACAGGCATTCAAGTCGGTCCGAGACGCCATGGCTGTCGCGGCCTCTCTCGCTGAGCAACCGCTCTTTATCTCGCAATCGACGAGTGATTCCTGTCTGACCCTGACTCATCGGGCGGTTCAAAGGTTGCTGAGTGAATACCGCTATGATCAAGAGCGGCTTCGGATTCTCATTTCGGATATGGAACGTTATTCGAGCACGCAGGCAATGCTCCGCGCTGCCGTCGCGGAACGGGCGAGGCATGTCGCAATCTTGGAAAGCCCGAGCCGCTTTGCCCCCGAAGGAGAAAACGCCGATGGTATCCGTCTTGCGAACGCGTGTCGCCGGTTTACCGGTGGCCTGAGCCGGGCAAAGCTTTGGTATCTCGGGGAAATGGAGCGATACAGGAAAGCGTTGGCGTTGCCTCTGGCTGACCGGGTCGATCGAATAAGGAGCATGCGCGAAGAGCTGGGCAGGGTCGAAACGAATCCTTTCGGGTGGGTGCCAAAGCCATTTAAAGAACCCGTCAAAGAATTGTTCGCCGGCGGAGAACGTCTTCCGAACGTGAGACGGATGGTGCGCAGCGCGTTCAAGGTTAGCCTTCGTGACTCTAGGGTGCGAACATTGCACCGGCTTACCAAAGTGGCCTTGGCAATTGAGTGTTTCAGGCGAGAGAATGGAGAAAGGCTTCCGATACGCCTGACCGCCCTTGTGCCCGAATACCTGGATTCAGTGCCTTTGGATCCCTTCAGTGGAGAGTCGCTTCACTACATTAGGCAACGGAACGGGTTCGCTGTTTACAGCGTCGGAAAAGATCGGCGCGACGATGGAGGAGGGCTCGACGATGGCGGTTCCCTTCACCCGGATATTTCGTTCGCTGTCTCCTGGCGTCGTTCAAGTAAGGCTGGGGATCAGGGGAGGTAAGACGGAGGTCGTGCAGTTCAGGATCAAAGGGGAGGACACCTTCGGTGCGCTGGTATCATGCCCCGAAGGGGCAAATCAATCTAGGCCTAGGGCTTCGCCTGGAGGTGAGGAATCCCGGCCACACGCACAGCCCTGTAAGGGCGGGCCGATCGGAACCAATCGCACCATAAGCGAGGGATCAGAGATGACTATTGGAGTCAGGAAACCAGACACCAATAGTCATCTCTGACCCCTCGCTGGTAACCGGGGTTGAACGTGCGGGCTGTCTGTGTTTGAATAAAAAGAAACAATGGAGGTGTTATGTGGCCAAAGGAGCTCCTTATTACTGGCATGCTTGTTCTTGCGTTCTTGGCTGGGTGGTGGACGGGTGGACAGCGCGCGGATACTACCGCAACGGAGGCGAAAGGGCAAAGTCAGGCTGCGGAAGTTGAGAGTGGCGGATGAGCTGGCTGAGAACGATATGCAGGCAGCCAAGGAGATTATTAAGGGAATGCCGCGAGCCAGCGGTCAGCGTCAACATCTTGCGCAATCGATTGCTCGCGATCTCGCACGCAGAGACGTTAAGGGGGCGCTCAAGTGGGCGGAGTCGTTGGAAACACAGGAGACGAAAGCGGATGCGATGCGGCATGTCGTCGATCAATGGGCGGAAAGAGATCCAAACGAAGCGTTCGCCTTTGCCCAAGATTACTCCCAAGGACGACACCGGGAAGCGTTGATCCGAAACATTGGCAGGCGTGTCGCTCGCCATAGCCCGAAAAAAGTTCTCGAGTGGGCCGGAAACGTCGAATCGCCGAATCTGAGACGACAGTTGACGGGCAATGCTTTGGAGGAGATGGCCGGTCGTAATCCGAGGCAGGCGGAAGAGTATCTTGGGCAAATAGAAGATCCCGCCCTCAAAAGTGAGGTGACCAAAGATATTGTCCGTGATTTCGCCCGGGAAGCGCCGCAAACGGCGGCTCGGTTTCTCGAGGAGTAGGGTACAGGCGGTCGGCTGGAAGAGGCCATCGAGAGCCTTGCCCGAGGATGGGCCTCGTATGATCCTAAAGCGGCAGCCGAGTGGGCCAAGACCCTGCCCGCCGGCAAACGGCGCGATGCGGCTATCGAGCCGCTGGTCGGACGCCTCGCTGAGTCCTCGCCGGAGGCTGCCTTTCAATGGGCTAGGGCGATCCAAAATCCGAATCGACGCTTTGGAGCGTTGCACGACTCGATCGGTGAGTGGTGGGAGCGAGATCCTAAAGCCGCGGCCAAAGCGCTTGGGCAAGTGTCGTTACCGGAAGAGCGACGTGAGAAGCTTGCCACGATGATTGAAATTGAACAGTCGGACGAACGAGGGGGG
>JAHEOI010000314.1 GCA_018610125.1 Verrucomicrobiota bacterium | reverse complement strand
GTCCGCACTCAGCACCGGAAACAGATTGGCGCGCACGCGCCTGGCTACCGCCTTGGCCTGTCGAAGACGGGCCCACGCCGCTTGCAAATCGAAGTTTTTTTGGAAGGCCCGGTCTATTGCATTCGTCAATTGCTTGCTCTTCCAGCCACAACAACTCCCGTCGGTTTGAGGGACATCCAGGGCGGCCTCACCATAACTCTTTGGTAAGTCAACGATTTCATCGGCCTTATCCGCATAGCGGGAAGTGACACACCCGCCAAGCGCCAGACCAACCAGAATGAAGCCCACCCCAAGAGCCCGCTTTTTTCTATTGGCCTTCATTCCATCCCCCTTTCCGGTCTGCGTCGTCGCTCAACGACGCCATACTCTTAATCGCACTCAAAGAAAAGCGCGTGATATGCCGCACCAAAACCGTGATATCCCGAGCTCCAAAGTCGAGCTCCGGATAAAGTCGACAAATAACCGGTCGGGAATGATGGTAGTGCAGGCATTGGCCGACCACACTCACCACGCACAGCCGCACCTGCTCCGTCGTCGCTTCCGGCCCAATCAGCTCACGGGTAATGCTCTCCAGCTCGTGCGCCATCGGACGAACCCGCTCTTCCACCAAGGCATCCAACGCCTGAGTCGGCTCCATCATCTCGCGGGCCATCAGCTTTCCATGCCAGGCTGCCCGCCCTTCGTTAAAAATGTGGCCCAAAAAAGCCTCCACAAACCCCTGCAGCCTGACTTCAGGCGAGCGCCGCTCCGCGGCAGCGATTTCCGATTGCCTCGCCGCCCCCGAGCACTGGTGCGCATACCGAAGAACGTCCGCATACAGCCGCTGCTTGTCCCCAAAGTAATAATTCACCGCCGCCACGTTGGCGTTGGCTTGCTGACAAATCTCCCGCACTGTCGTGTCCCGATACCCCTTCTCCGCAAAGACTTCCCCGGCCGCCTCCAAAAGCCTCTCCCGCGTCGTTTGATGTTGCTCGTCCAATCCCACAGTGACAAAACATTAATTTGAAACAAAACTTTCAAACACAGGTTTGAATGTCAACAGAAAATTGGAAATGCAAATGGGAGAAAAAGGGTTTTACAGGAATTCGTTCTTCCCCGATAGGGACCACGTTCCCGAGGTCCCTATCGGGAAAAAAGACCGGCTTCCCCACCTTGATAGGGACCTTCTCCCGGACGCCCCACTTCTTTCTTTGTCCCCACGTCCTACAAGAAGTGGGACCTCGGGGATGACGTCCCTATCCGGGAGCCCTTCAGTTCCTTGGAATCAGGATCAGCCGACCACTTTTTTCAGCACCTCGCCCCCGACATCGGTCAGGCGGAAGTCACGCCCCTGGAACCGGTAGGTCAGCTCCTTGTGGTTGAGGCCGAAGAGATGGAGGATTGTCGCGTGGAAGTCGTTAATATGGACCGGCTCTTCGTCGATTCCCCAACCGATATCATCGGTTTTGCCGATAACCTGGCCGCCTTTGACACCGCCGCCCGCCATCCAACCACTGAAGGCCTTGGGATGATGATCACGTCCGGTCACCTTGTCATACCCGGGGCGATTCTCTCCCAGCGGCGTTCGACCGAACTCGGCACCCCAGACCACCAAGGTTTCATCAAGGAGGCCACGCTGCTTAAGGTCCTTGAGCAAGGCCGCAATCGGCTGATCGGCCATGCCGGCATTGAAGCGAAGCCCGTTGTCCAGATTGCTGTGATGATCCCATGACGCGTGGTAGAGATTGACAAACCGCACGCCGCGCTCGACCAGCCGACGCGCAAGCAGGCAATTGCGGGAGAACTCGTGATAGACCCCGGGGCCGCCGGCGCGCCCCGCACTGATATCGGGATCTTCCCGATTCAGCCCATAGGCCTCTTTGGTACGTTCCGATTCGCCCGAGAGGTCCATCAGCTCAGGGGCCTCCGACTGCATCCGAAACGCCAATTCGTAGCTATTAATCCGGCTGGCGATCTCAGGGTCGCCCACCTTCTTATAGCGATATTTATTGAGATCACTCACGCTCTTCAACCCATAGTGCTGCATTTCATCGGTCACCCCTGGCGGGTTATCGAGATTGAGGATGGGGGCGCCTTTGCTTCGAAGCCGCACTCCTTGGTAATTCGATGGGAGAAACCCGCTGCTCCAGAGCGTCGAGCCGCCGCTAATCCCCCGGCCGGCAGTCAGAACCACAAACCCGGGGAGATTCTGGGATTCACTCCCGAGACCGTAATTGACCCATGAGCCGACACACGGCAGCCCGAATTCCCCGCGGCCGCAATTCATCATCAACTGACCCGGATGATGATTGAACTCCTCGGTATGCAACGATCGGATAAGGGCAATATCATCGGCACAGGAGCCGATATTCGGTAACAGATCGGAAAATTCGATACCCGACTGCCCATAACGCTTAAAGGAGCGCGGCGAGCCCATCAGCTTCGCGGACTCTTTCTGGATAAAGGCAAACCGCATGTCTTTAAGCATCGAATCCGGCAGGCCTTGCCCATCGAGCTCGTTGAGCTTGGGCTTGGGGTCAAACAGGTCCATCTGGCTGGGTGCCCCGGCCATGAAGATGAAGATGCAGCGCTTGGCCTTTGGGGCGAAGTGAGATGGCTTGGGGGCCAAGGGGTTCTCAATCTGGCTGGCCTCGCTGGCCAACAATCCTTCCGAGCGCAACAGTGAGGCGAACGCAAGCGCTCCCAACCCACTGGCAGTCGTGGTCATGAAGTCGCGCCGCGTCATGTTTACCGCTTCGTTCCAATCGAAATCCATAAATCAACTCGTTTTAATCGGGCTCGTTTTCAATTGCTTCTTTCATGTCATTCTCGGGTCATGAACTCGTCCAAGTTCATGATCGTCCGCGAAACCATCACGAAAGCGGCTTGTCTTTCGGCCTTGGATTCGCTGACCTCCTTCGACAGCCCTGCGATCTTGGCCGCCTTCCCGTTGTTGTCGGCCATCAGCTCTTTCTGGGTCCGATAGAGCTTGGTCAGCCGTTGCAGCTCCTGCGATGAGGGGGAACGGGCCAGGCATCGCTCAAAGCCGCGCTTAATCGTTTCTCTCGGGTCCTCTGTGGGCATCTTGGCCAAGCGCTTGCCAAGGGCTTGGGCACATTCAAAAAAGACCGGACTATTCAAGAGCGTCAACGCCTGAAGCGGGGTGTTGGTGCGCTTTCTCCGGGTGCACGTCGTGGTCGAATCCGGGGCATCAAAGGTCTTGAGCATCGGGTACATGACCGAGCGCTGGACTTGAATGTAAACGCCTCGACGATACTGGTCACCGCCTTTACTTTCATTCCATTTCACCGAGCCATAGCCGAGTGCGGCAACATCTCCCGGGAGCTCCGGATAAATGCTTGGCCCTCCGATCTCGGGATTGAGGAGCCCGCCGGCGTCGAGAGCAATATCCCGTACCACTTCGGCCGATACCCGAAAACGCCCTTGCCGAGCAAAGAGGGTGTTGTTCGGATCTTTGGTCAGAAGCTTCGGAGTGGTTCTGGAGGACTGCCTGTACGCCGCACTCATGACGATCATCTTGATGAGTCGCTTGCGATGCCAATCCAACCGTCCTTGGAACGTCGTGGCCAGCCAATCGAGCAGCTTCGGATGCGTCGGCTCGGCACTCCTAAGCCCAAAATCACCGTCGGTCTTAACCAAAGCCCGGCCAAAGAGGTGTCGCCACGCCCGATTGACAACCACCCGCGAGGTCAACGGATTTTCCGGGCTGACAATCCATCGGGCAAGATCAAGTCGGTCGGCAACTTCCCCACGCGGTTGCAAGGAATTCAATACATCCGGCGTATCGGGCTGGACTTTGGCCTTCTTCCGACGAAAATCCCCACGCTCATGAATGTGCGTTTCGGGCGGATCCTCGTTCTTGACCATGGTCATCGCCTCGGTCGGCGGATAGCTCGGCTTTTTCTCTTCAAGCTTGGCCAGTTTCTCTTTGAGCCCCTTCACAACCGGATCGACCTCGGTTTGGTAGTACTTTAAGAGCCGCTTTTGCTCTTGGGCGCTTCGTTCCTCCTGAGGCTTTTGCAGGGCGGCATGGACCCAATCAGGCCGTAAATCGGCCTTAAGCGGCTTCCGGTCTGTCGTGTGGGTCACCCGAAAGCGCTTGAGGGTATGCTTGCTCCCGTATTGCTGGTTCAGTGTCAGCCGAAGCTTGTCCGTGCTATCCGGTAGCTCGGCCAAGCGCACGACGATGGCATGACGTTCCTTGGTCGCCCCGGACACGCCCCATCCGGTGGAAACATCGCCGTCGACGGCATCGGCAACCGGATACTCTTCCTGACCGTAGTCACCGACTATCTCTTTGAGCTCAATTGACTGCCGCTTTGTCTCACTCGTTTCGCCCGCCGAGGAGATCGCGGTCACCTTTAGCTCGGAAAGGACGAAATTGCCATGGTCGGTCCTTCCGGGACCTGATTCGCCCGATTCATCCGGAAGCACCTCCAAGCGAAGGGCGGTCGGCTTCGAGCTATTCTCCAAATCGAGGGGTAGCTCGAGCTTATAGACATCTTTTGAAGGTTTTTTTCCGCCGACACTGACGCTCCCATCCGAAGCCACCGTCAACTCGGCCCCTTCCTTTGAGGTTGCCGAGCTCGGCCTGGCGATCTCCCATGTCACCGGCCTGCCATCGTATTCGGCTTGCCAAGCCTTGAAGCGATCCGGCAATTCGTTCTCGATTTCGTCTTCAAGCTGGTGCTTGAGCTTACTTCGCTTCGCATCCCAATCGGCCTTTTTCTTGCGATATTCCTTTAGCTCCCCTGGCTGCGGCGCCGGAATCTCTTTCGGCTTGGCTCGATTGAAAAAGGCGTAAAACTGGTAGTAATCCTTCTGGGAGATCGGGTCGTACTTGTGATCGTGACACTCGGCGCATTTTAATGTCAGCCCGAGCCAGACGGTGGCCGTGGTGCTGGTTCGGTCCTTGGCGATCTTGACCCGGTCTTCTTCCGGATCGACTCCTCCTTCCCGGTTCTTAAGGGTATTGCGGTGAAATCCTGTCGCGATCTTTTTTGCCTTCGTCGAATTCGGCAACAGGTCCCCCGCCAACTGTTGTATTGTGAATCGGTCAAACGGAAGGTCTCGATTGTAAGCCTCGATCACCCAGTCACGATAAAGATAGGCATACGGCCGCTTCCGATCCTTTTCGTAACCGTCGCTGTCCGCATAGCGGGCTTGATCGAGCCAATGACGTCCCCAGCGCTCCCCAAAATGCGGCGAGGCAAGAATGCGGTCGACAAGCTTCTCGTAGGCATCGGGACTGCTATCGTTTTCGAATTCAGCGACCGCCTCCGCGGAGGGCAATAACCCCAACAGATCCAAGTACAACCGCCTGATTAATCGGCTTCGATCCGCAGGCGGGCTCGGTGAGAAACCGGCCTCCTCCATTCGCGCCAGTAAGAAGGCATCAATCGAATTCCGAGGCCATTCCTCGTTCTCCACCTCCGGCGGCTCCGGATGCTCCGGCGCCTGGAAAGACCAATGGTCGGCACCGGTTTCACCTTTGGATGGCTCGCTGCCCACCAGTGAAAAGGCCCCTATAAACGGAGCGCCGCCCAAAATCACACACAAACAGAAACGAATCACCGCTTTGCTTTCAATCGCGTTACGCATAATCGGGGGACGTTCAAGCTAGTTCAAGCCTCTCCTCGATGCTCGCCAATGTCAATAGGGATTCGTTCGTAGGGGCGCCCTCGCCCCAACAAGACTTCTCTCTACCAACCATCGATCCTCCGAGATTGCCACGTAGCTCGATGTTCTTTATCCATGAGTCAGCCCGGGCTCCTAACCCGTCGGCCCTCACTTGTGTCTGTTGCCGGGGCTATAGATTGTCGGGGCTGCTGCGGCTCCTAGCGCAGGCGGGAAAGAGGTCGCGAAGCGTTTGGAGTGCGCGGACTTGTCAGCGCTGTGGATTCGGCGGGCGGCTGCGGGCGAAAGAGGGGGAGATTGCGAGTAAGGGCCTGTGGTTAGGTAAGGGGAGAGCCGGTAATAGAAAGCGGTGACGAGTCACTGTACTCCACAACGAGGCAGCGCCTCCGACCCGGCGAGGCATGTTAACGGGTTACCACGACAGCGACAGTTTTCGGATTCGTAACCGTCCTCCCGTCCGAGAATGCAATTTGAACGACTTTCGCCCTTACTCGCCCCTCGTACACCCTCTCCCATCCGATGGGAGAGGGCAGGGTGAGGGCTCATTCGCTAAAAGCAGGGGTATCTCCCGATGATGGTCTAAGACCCAAACTGTCGCTGTAGTGTTATGATTTTAACCGCATCGAATTGTCCCGGCCGTCGAAGCGACACAAGTCAGCGCTTACGGCCCCTTAACTCAAGCTCTGGACCGTCACTGGAGGGAGGTACTCTCCAAGATAGCGTCGCTTCCACCAATTCCCCGTTTCCCGGCGCTCCTGTGGCGTGGTGAATTGGTAATGGTACATGGAGACACGGATTTGTTTTGGGGGAGCTTCCTTGAATGGGTTCCTGCGGAGCAGCTTGAGGATTTGACGATCATTCTGCAGCAGCTTTCGGATAAAGGTGATGAACCAGGCAGGATACCCGAAAGGGCGAAGCGGGATAAACCAGAGCTGCCAATCGAGACGGAGATGATACGGAGCAATTTGGGGAGGAGCTCGATCCAATGCTATCGGCTTTCCCTTGAATTCATATGCCTTCCATTCCGTAGTCGGTCCCGGATTCGCCTCATCGGCTCCCTCGATGACCACTTCGTGCCGCTCCCGGGTCACACTTCCGAACGCCCCGTACGTATTGACGAGGTGCAACGGGTTGAAGCTGAAATTCATGAGCTGGTTCCGGGAAAAGAGATTTCGGATGGGATGGATACTCAATAGAGCCACAACCGCGGCCAGCAGGTAAGTCGTAACATCGAGCCAGAGCGGAGCAGCCATTGCTTCTTGCGCCTTGATTCCGAAAGCGCTTTGCAGCACGCCGTCGCTTACCGTGGGTAAGGCAATCGCCATCGTCATGAAATTCAGCCATGAGTAGTTACCGCTTTGCAGGAGCCAAAGCTGCGAGAGAATGATGATGCCACCGGCGATCGACGCGATCGGCTGCGGCGCAAAAATCAACCACACGACACCGAGCTGAATCGAGTTGTTACAGAAGGTTTCCACCTTGTGCATCCATGCGGGCGACCGATGGAAGAACCAGCTCAATGGATTCGGCATAGGCTGGGTCTCGTGGTGATAAAGCATGCAGGTCAGGTTCCGCCAGCATGGATCTCCCCGCATCTTGATCAAGCCGGCCCCCAGCTCCACACGAAAAAGTAGCCAGCATATAAGAACGATCACCACATACGGCTTCTCCATACCGATCGGGCCCAGGAAGACCGCCAAAAACCCGGCATCCAACAGTTTCGATTCCCATCCGAAGCTATAGAACGTCTGCCCGACATTCACGATCGAAAGGTATAAGGCCCACAGGAAAAGCCAGCTTATCATCGACACCCAGATCGGTCCGATATCGGTAAGACCGATCGTCGCCGTCGCCGAAACAATAATGCCGGCCCAGACGATTCCCTCAAAGAAACGGTCGGAATAGTACAGGTGGAAGAGGCTGGGAGCGCGCCGGAAGCGCACACGCTTCAAGAAGCTCGGCACCGGCTCCAAACCGTCTTCGCCCAAAAGCGCCCGAAATTGATTCCGCGCCACGACAAAGCCGATGAAGTAAACCAGTCCGATAGCCCGTTGGAAAGCAACTCCTGTAATCCAATAGCTCGTATCCAGCACACTCTCCATAGGCCGTAGGGGTCAGCTGACTATTGGAGTCTCCCGAGCAAGGCGTTGCCTCCGACCATTGGAGGCATGAGTGCGATCCGGGTCGGCAGGGGACTGCCGACCCTACGACCGCTGTTGCGGTAGAGACCGCACTCCCTTGCGGTCCGCGCCTTCTCCTGTGCGAAGGCATTCTCAAACTTGACTGATCCTCAACAAACTTCGGCCTTTCAAGGCCGCTAGCGAGGCGTTGCCTCAGACCGCCAAGGCATGTTAACGGATTTACACGTCAATACTCATCTCTAACCCCTCTTCCCAGCTTGCGGAATGATATCCGTCTGTAGGCTCGGATCGGCGGCCGCAATGTACTTGCTTTCGTAGCCCAGCTCCTGGCGAACGATGTTGGCACCCTGCGCGATGGCACTGGCCTTATAGAAGGCGATATCCCGGTGGGATCCTTGCCGGCCAAAGCCGCAATCGCTGCTGACAATCAAGTTTTCAGGCCGGATGTATTGCATCGCATAGCGGATGCGGTCAGCGACATGTTCCGGGAGGTCGGCCTGCAAGCTCCGATGGCTGACCGCGCCCAAGGCGATCTTCTTCTTCATATCGTCCTTGAACGGCTCGAAAGCGGGCAAATCTCCCTGGCAACTGTCGCAGGCTTCAATTGTCCACACGTCGCCCTTGCATTCCTCCAAGTAGAGCTCGATCGACCTGCGGTAGGAATTGTTTTCCATAACCCGCTGCATAGCGGGGTTTCCCCAACAGGTGTGCAGCCAGACTTCGACATCATCCAAGCCTTCGATCTCACGATTCAGGGCCTTAACCATGAACTGAACCGTCTCTTTGTCATCGGGAAACTTATCGGCCATGAAGTGAAGGGTCGGCTCCTCAACCTGGATTGCTTTGCAGCCGGCATCCCGCAACGCCAACAGCTCCTTATTCATAGCCTCAGCCATGTCCCAGATCACCTCACGGCCATCCTTGTACTTCTCGGTATGGATATCGAGGAAGAGGCCCATCACCTGTGCCGAGCAAGTGCCGAAGCGCACCGGCTTGTTTGCTTTTGCCTGAGCGATGCGCCAAATCTTGGGATACTCCAACGGCGCAGGCTGAATCTTATCCACCACATGCGGCCATCGCCAACCTGTGTATATCTCATGCAACAGGGTGCCGGGAGGATATTTCAGCAAAGACGAGCGCGTCTCTTCCGGTTGGATATAGTCGCCCTCCAACCCATGCCAACGTTGCAGCGGATAATGGTGCCATGAACGGCCGGCCAAGTCTTCGTCACAATGCAGATCGCCATGGGTCACAATATCCAGTCCGGCCCGCTCCTGGTCGCTGATGACCGTAGCCATCGCATCCTGGAATTTTTCACGGTATCGCAAGTCGAGCATGCAACTGCTCAGCGGCTTGCCCCACATGCTTTGATCAAACCAGCTTGGGCGTGGCCACGAGCCAATCACCGTGGCCGGCAGTGTCAAATCCTTCGTCGTGGTCAACATAAAGCAGCTCCTTTCTTTTAAGCATGTTTCCTATCACGATCCTCCACCGGAGGGCGTGTCTTGTGCTGCTCTTGAGGGTCATTCGAGAAATCCTTTTGCGTCAAGGAAAATACGGAAGACTGAGACAGAGGACAGCATTGAATCTTCCGCCTGGTTGCCGGATCGTGGGTGCATGGCAACATCGACCGACAAGGTTTTCATGGAAGGCGCCCTGACAATCTGCCGGCAAGGGATCGAAGCCGGTCAGACCCCCTTTGGCGCCTGCATCACACGCAACGGGACCATTCTAACGACAGCCCACAACAATGTTCGAAACGAAACGGATATCACCGCTCACGCCGAAGTCTGCGCCATTCGTAAGGCCTGTCGTACGGTTGGAGACATTGACCTGTCCGGGGCCACAATCTACAGCACCACCGAGCCCTGCCCAATGTGCTTTGCCGCCATCCATTGGGCACGGATTGCCAAGATTGTCTACGGGGCACGCATTGCCGACGCGGCACAATATGGCTTCAACGAGCTCCTCCTCGCAAACCGACAGCTACGTGAGCTCGCCGGTCTCTCTATCGAGATCGTGCCCGATTTCATGCGAGACAAGGCACTCGCTCTTTTTGAAGACTGGCAAACCCTGGGAGGCAAGCCATACTGACCATGCGGGCAAGTGGCTTAGAAAGCCCTTATGCCTTGGCGGTCTGAACCAACGCCTCGCTGGCATTTGGCTATTTTCTGACCTTCATGATGCCACGCATTAAGACATGATGACCCGGGAAGGTACAGACATATTGGTAGTCGCCCGGCTTTTTTGGAGCTGTGAACTCGAGGACTTCCTCTTCACCGTGATCGACCAGCTCGCTGGCAGCGATGATCTTGTCGCTCTCGGGGACGTAGTCTTTTTCAAAGCCTTTGGAGCCGAGTGCCAACGCAGCCTTGGCGACTTTGTCGGCCGATTTCGGCTCCGTCACCACGAGGTTGTGTGGCATGTAATCGGGGTTGGCAAAGGTTAGTCGGACGTCATTGCCTGCTCGCACAGTAAACTCGGTCACGTCATACCGCATTTTCTCAACGACCGTCGAAATCCGGACTTCCGTGAGGGACGAGCTTTTGGCAACGACCCCTGACTGCTCCTGCTTCTGCGGCCGGCTTTCGGATTTATCCGTGCCTTCGGCCACTTGCGCGGTGCTTCCCGATCCGTGCGTATAATCGACATTGTACCAATGGTGCTGCACCACCCGGGCGGCGTGCCGGGCATGGGGCTGCGGCGATTCGAGCAAATCGGCCAACAATTTCGGATTGCGTCGATTGTGCTGCTGATGGAGCCATAAGGCTTCCAACAGGTGGTGAGCGTCCTCTTTGCTGTCTCGGTCAAACTGCTGCATCCACTCTTGGCACGCGGCCATCACGTTTTCGGTGTCGCGGCCGCTCAGCTCGATTCGTGTGCGGTAGCGCACACCATTGACCGGATGCTCGAGATTTTCCATCAACTGTTCAAGCGATGCATTGGCAATCGGCACCGGCTTTTGCAGCGGACGTCCTTTGTAGGTCATCCGGTAAATACGGCCATGCTCGTGATCCCGGTTCGGATCCCGGATATTGTGCTGCATATGGCCGATGATGACATTCTGCCAATCCGAGACGTAGAGCGCTCCATCCTCACCGAATTGGACGTCGGTGGGGCGGAAGTTCCCATCCTCACTGACCAGCAAGTCCTCCACCGGCTCGCCCCAAACATCGCCTGTCTCGGGATCACGTTCGAGCCGATACTGCTTAAGGCCGAGGAAGCCGATCGTATTGCAGATGAGGAAATTCCCTTGCATTCGCTTCGGGAAATTGGCGCTTGAGACGACACCGTTGGCCGCCACCGGACGCACTTCCTTCTCCAGCAGCTTTTGCATTTTGAAGCCGCGCTCCGACGGCACCACTTGATAGGCGCGACCGCTTGTCCCGTCGTTGGCATAATGGTAGCCCCAACGATCGAAACTGATCCCGTGCGGATTTGGACTGTTCGACGCGTGAAATTTGATGGTAAACGTGCGTGGGTTGAATCGGAACATCCCGGAAGCGCCGGTACTGAGTGAGGGACCATAAGGATGCTCAAAATTGTTTTGGTGAAAGACACCGCTCTGCCAATAAAGGGCGCCGTCCGGGCCGTAAACAAAATTGTTGGCGGAATGGTGGGTATCCGCCGAGCCAAGCCCTTGCAAGTAGACCTTCCGAACGTCAGCCTTGTCGTCACCGTCGGTATCTTTAAGGAAGAAGAGGTCCGGTGCCGAAGCCACCAGCACTCCCCCATTCCAAAACTCGAAGCCGGTCGGATTGTGCACCTTGGCAAAGGTAATCGCCTTGTCCGCGACGCCATCTCGGTCTTCATCCGGCAGGATCAGCAACCGGTCTCCCATCTTCTTCAAGGGCTCCCATTTGGGGTAAGTCTTCCAGGCAGCCACCCAAAGTCGGCCTTGAGGGCCGACCGACATTTGGACCGGATTGACCAATTCCGGGAAGCGCTCTTCGCCGGCAAAGAGGTTGACTTCAAACCCATCCGGGACGGTCATTTTCGAGATCGCCTCCTTACCGCCAAGGTAGTTGACGTTCCCCTCTTTCCGGGCACTCGAGCTGGGACTCTTCCCGCCGATGTTCGTCGGGACGTGGATCGGTTCCGGCACATTGCTATCATCGACTTTGAGATCGCCACCTTGCGCGATCGCCCAGATCTTCTTGTCGCGGTTGGCGGTCATGACATCGATCATCTCAAGCTCATGTTGGAGGACCTCGCGATTCGTTTGGCCGTCCGTGAACTTCAATTTCGAGCGCCCGCCCCAGACGTCATTGCCATCCGTGGCGCGATAACGGTTGAGCCAATGCCAATTCTTGTCGACGACCGCTTGACGGAGCTCTTCAAGCTTCGATGACGCGTTGACCTGCTCATCGAGCAATGCCTCGGCAATGACTTCGGCAAGCCGCCGGTTGCCCTTCCGATTCGGATGGACCCCGTTGATCGTCAGAGGCTCTTCCGCTTCGGCATAGAGGGACTGGCTGGCCCGAAACAGATCGACAAAATACGCGCCACGCTCATCGGCGACTTCGTGCATGGCTTCCGTGTAACGAGCCAATCGCGCATTGTTGGAACGACCATCCGGAAGGTTGGGGCTCTCCAAATCCTCGTGAGCAATCGGCGAGAACAGCACAATCCGTGGCGCACTTTCCCCATTCGGCTTGAGCTCACGATAATCCGCAATCATTTGGCTCAACGCGCGCTTGAAGCTGTCGATTCCCTCTTCGCCGGCAAACGATTCGTTATAGCCGAAGAAAGCAAAAATCACGTCGGCCTCGACGTGTTTCAAGTACTCGTCAACGGACGGATATCCCTTGGTTCGCGGGCGCTTGTCGACTTGATCACCTGGGAACGCAAGACTTCGAAAGACGAGCTCTTTCTCCGGTAGTTCACTCTGAAAGAGGGTCTCCATCCATCCATGCCGCTGCATGCGATCGGGAAGCGCATTGCCCATCACCGCAACCCGATCCTTTTTTTCAAAAGCGAATTCGGCGTTTGCCGAAGGGCTCCCGAAAACGAACACCAATGCCGCCGGAATAGCGGCCCGAAAAATCTGACTCCTGAAACGACTCAACATAGCGATCTCTGGTTTTGGCATCAGTATGGCAGGAAATCCCGATTTCGAAAGCCCTTTTCTGAAAATTCTTGCTTGAAATCGACTCATGAGGGGTTGCCTCGGACCGGTCAACTAATCGAGACTCAGCGAGCCTGGCTCCCTTTCGAAATCGGGACTTGCTTGCGGTCTTGCCCAGAAAAACCCCTGGGCGCAGTCGCAGCCTTCCTTGATGAGAAATTGACGCTGTAGCTCGGTTTCCACCCCTTCCGCCACAACGACAAGTCCCAAGGCATGGGCCATTGCGATCATCGCCCGAAGAATAGCGATACAATCCTCCTTGTCCGGCACGTCCGCGACAAAGCTCTTGTCCATTTTCAGCTTGTCAATCGGGAGCTCCCTGAGTCGCACGAGTGACGAATACCCCGTTCCAAAGTCGTCTATCGAAACCGTGATGCCTTGCTGACGTAGCTCCGCAAACGCCTGCCCGATCTCGCGGGACCAATCCATCACCGAGGTTTCGGTGATTTCGATTTCGAGATACTCCGCCGGGAACCCGGTTTCGTCCAAGATACCCTGCAACCGGGAAGCGATATCCCCGAATCGCATTTCCGCGGCGGACAGGTTGACAGCCAAGCGCCCGAACCGAATACCCGTTTCCAGCCAAGCCCTCCCTTGAGCACACGCCGTCTTAAGGATCCAATCCGAGAGCTGCCTGATCAGTCCCATCTCTTCGGCGATCGGGATGAAGTCCGTCGGAGGCACCATCCCTTTTTCGGGGTGATTCCATCGCACCAACGCCTCCATTCCGACGATCCCGGTTGTATGCAGATCGAATTGAGGCTGATAGTGCAACACGAGCTCATTCTCCTCGATGGCCCGGTGTAGCCCTTGCCTCATCTTCATCCGTCGAACCGCCTCGGTAAGCACATCATCCGTGTAAAAGCGGAAGTCATTGCGCCCTGTCCGTTTCACGTGGTACATGGCCGCTTCGGCGTTTTTGCACAATGCCTCGACCGTTTCCGCGTGAGTCGGATAACAGCTAAACCCAAAGCTTGTCGTGACATTGATGGTGCGTCCGTCGACTTCGAGAGACTGTGGAAACTCCTGTCGAAAGCTTTCCGCCAGCCAATAGGCCTCGTTTTCGTCTTTGAGCTCTTCAAAGAGCACCCAAAACTTATCACCGCCGCCGCATGCCAGCGTGTCACTTGCCCGAATCCGCTCGGCCAAATGCCGGGCAACCGTCTGCAGCAACCGATCCCCGAACGGATGGCCCAGCGTCTCGTTGATCTCTTGGAAATGGTCAAGGTCTAAGAGCGCCACCATTAAGACCTCATTTCGGCGCTTGGCCCCGCTCATGGCGTACTCCACTCTTTTCAGAAAGAGTCGTCGGTTTGGCAACCCGGTCAATGAATCATGGTAAGCCAGGTAATCGAGCTGTTCCTCAGATTCACGATGTTCCGTTATGTCACTGAAGATTCCGATATAATTGCTTATCTCACCCGTGTTGTCGCGCACGACACTGATATGAAGCCACTCCAGGTAAAGACTGCCATCCTTTCGCCGATTCCAAATCTCCCCTTCCCACCAGCCGTTTTGCCTGATGCTGAGCCACATCGCTTCATAAAAGGCGCGCCCTTGGTACCCCGACCTAAGAAGCCTCGGGTTCTTACCGCGCACCTCGGCCTCGGTGTAGCCGGTAATCTTGCAAAAGGCCGGGTTCACCGAGATGATCGTCTGCTCCGCGTCGGTGACAATCACCCCTTGCTGGGTGTTGTCAAAAAGGACAAACGCCCGGCGGAGGTAATCCTCCGACCGCTTCCCCTCGGTCTTGTCCTGGACCATTGCCACCACGACCTCCGGCCTGCCATTCCCAAGCACTCCAAGGCGTGAAACCGTCAATCCAGCCCAAACGATCCTACCATCCGGAGCAAGAAAACGCTTTTCGATATAGTAGCTCGGTCTTGTCCCCGAAAGCAGCTCGGAGAACAATCTCAAGTCGGTGGCCGCATCCTCCGGGTGGGTGATTTCCTCGAACCTGAATCGATACAGATCCTCGGCCGAGCGACCTAGCATCTGCTCCAATGCGCGATTGACGCGGCGCGGCCGTCGATCCCATCCCACCACAGCGATCCCTAAGGCAGCCTGCTCGAACACCGCGCGAAATCGCTCTTCGCTTTCTCGAAGCGCTCGCTCGGCCCGCCGTTGCTCCCCGATATCGATTCCCAGGCCGACCGCCATCACCCCTTGTTCGCCCTCGACCCGTGTTGCCGCAAACCGGTAGGGCTTTCGACCGTTCCATCGAGTTAGAAGCTCCCCCTCGGCCTCACCATACCCGCTCTCAAACACTGCATGGATGCCCTTGTCGATCTCGGGACGGCTTTCAAGGGTAAAGAACCCAAGGGGATGCATCTCTCGAATCTCATCGCTCCGCCAGCCTGTCACTTCCTCCAAGTGAGGGTTCCAGAAAACCATTCGGCCCGTATCATTAAATACAAATACGGTTCCGGGAAGATGTTTCATTACTTCCACGACGGGCTCACCTCTTTCCTAAAAAACGCCACCTTTCACCCCTACTCATTTTACCTGATATACTCCCGGCGAGGCGTTGCCTCAGACTATTCGAACCATACGGCTAAACAAGACCTTTGGTTGCATTCAAACGCTTCCTGTCTACGCCTCGCTGATTTTCCTCTCGGCGGAAGGGAAAAGGAGACCGTTCCTTAGCGCCCTCGCCACAGATTCCTTGAGACCGAAAACGTGACGAGGGCAAGCGGCAAAACTTGACTCAAAAGCATCAAATTTGCGGTGTTCAAGGAATCCAGGTACTTTTCCCATAGGTACCAGCGATCAATTTACCATCCCTCTTGGAGCACTTCAATAATGAGTGCGTGAACGCTCCCTGCAGGCAACCTGTCGATTCGTTTTGACCCGGCCCCAACCCTTGAAATAAATTGAGATCACAACATTGATCGTGATCACAGGGCCCTCGGCAAGCCCGAATTCGTTTCGTCAACAAGGCATTGGAAGGATGGAAACAATGACAGTCAAAAACCGCTCTTTGATAGCACACAGCGTGGCAATCGCGCTGTTTCTCACCCTGCTTGGACTGCCGGAGGCCGGAGGCCAAAGCGGAGGAGACGAATCCGATACCGACACCGAGCTGATGAAGGCATTGGACGCCAATGATAATGGCATCTTGTCCGCCGACGAAATGGATAATGCGCCCGCAGCGCTTCGACAGCTTGACAACAGCGGAAACGATCGGCTCGAAGAGGATGAGCTGACCGATTCGGGAGGCCCTCCCGAAGGCTTTGGGATACCGAGCGGGAGCGACCTGAATCAACCCCCGAAGGCAAACGATCCTGCGGAAAAGCAGATCTTAAAGGTTCTCGATCAGATGAGGCAAGGTGAGTGGTATTACAATGTCTCGCCGACTGACGGACGGCTTTTGCGACTTCTGACCGAAGCCACGAACGCCAAGCGTGTCGTAGAAATCGGCACTTCGACCGGGTACTCCTCAATTTGGTTTGCTTTGGCTTTACGAGAAACCGGCGGCCGGCTTTACACCCACGAGATTGATCCGGACCGAATCCGCAAAGCGAAAAAGAATTTTAAAAAGGCCGGCGTCTCGGAAAGGATTACTGTCATTGAAGGGAATGCCCACAAGACGGTGAAACAGCACGAGGGGCCGATTGACATTCTTTTCCTCGATGCGGATAAAGAGGGTTATGTCGATTACCTGAACAAGCTTCTCCCCCGCATTAAGCCGGGCGGGCTTATCCTCGCTCACAACATGCGTGTCCCGGAACCGGACCCGCGCTTTATCGACGCCATTACCACCCGGCCCGAGCTCGACACCGTCTTCGTCTTAATGGAAGGCGCCGGAATCAGCGTGACCTTGAAAAAGCGGTAGCCATTTGCCTTTTTTTAAGGTTTTGAGAGAGCGATCCGTGCCAGGTAGATGCTTGTCTTCCCTTCGTGGGAAGAATAATAGCTCATCCAGATCCGACCATCATGCCACATCAACCCGGGATAGCTCGTATCGCCGCCGGAAGGCAGCTCCAAGGCCTTTTCCAGTCGCTTGGTATCGGGATTAAGCCAAAGCAACGCCGTCTTGACACCTCCCCGATAGAGCCTTGCCCCCGCAATAATCCGTCCGTCAGGCAGCTCAAGGAGATCGGGACCGCCGATACGCAAGCCAAGATCCGACCAGTGCCAATCGCGATAGGGCGGCTTGGCCTCTCCAAGTTGGGCCGTTCCATCTCGTCTGAGAAGACAAAGGCCTTGATCCTCTCGGAATAAGAGGGCGGCCTCGCTCGGGTATTGCTCGGTAAAGGCACGAGCTACCCAAGTCTCGAATGCCTTTCCATCCTTGCTTCGATACAACCTGATCAGTCTGGGATCCACCGTATGATAACCAAAGGTGTAGGCCTTGCCGCGATGCCAAGTCACACGCCAAAGCCAAAAATCCGGCTCACCGATCGGGGTTGCTTCACCCCATTGCTCTCCGTTCGACGAGCCCCACGCCAAGGTTTGGTGTCGCTGTGGGGCATCTTTTGGGAACCGACAAACACTTGTCAGCATCAACTCCCCTTCCGGGGTCACTGTGATTTTCGGGTCCCTCAAATCGCCTTTCGGGTAGGCCAGCAGCGCCACCGATTCCCAGTTCGTGCCATGACTGGAACGGAGAACGCGAATCTTTCCCTTCGGCGAGACATGACCGTTCCCCTCACGGAAGACACAAAACCACTTCCCCTGATAACGGGTTAAATCAGTGAAGGCATTATGATTGGCCCGATCCCAAATCTTTCGAACCGAAATCAGCTCCAAGCCCTTATCTGCCGGCTCGCCCAGCCCTGAAAACGGTAACAGCAGGGAGATTCCAACGAATGCTGCCAGCCCCTTCATCAACTCCATAAGACACAGAAAGCGAAGCGTCGCTTCAAATGGATCCAATTTGCTTGTTCAAGGAATCTAATCCGGCAACTCCGCTGTGATGGCCAACAGCGACGGCGCGACATGGTTGTCGTAGCTCGCCAGCTCAAGCCGAACGATCCGCCCGTCGCGCTCGAGCTCCTTGGAAAACCAGCGGACTTGCCCCTCGCTCGTCAGGCCCTCGACAAAATCGGACCCGGGAACGTCAACCCGCCTGATATAATCGGCGAATTCCTCACCGTTATGCATGATCAGCGTCTCGGTCTCGCCGTTCTCATAATGAACGGTCACTTTGAGGACCGGCACATCATGGCCACTTTCGTCACCGTAAGGGTAGCCCCATCCGCCGACACCACCGAGGAAATGCAGCCTCGTCGCACGCACATCGGCTTGCACATCGACTTGTTGAGGCAAGGTATCGGCGTAGCCGCTGCCGCCTTTCAGCACAACGGCATTATTACCGCTTGGAGTGCCCCCCGGACGGGGAACTCGGAAAGGAATGCCATCGACGCGAATCATGCCGAATTGCTTCAAATGCAGGCGCTGGTCCTTCGCCGAGCGTGACGCCCACATACCGTGCGCCGTATCCGTCGTGAAGGCGCCTTTGAGGTTCAGTACACGATAGTCACGTTGCCCTTGCCGAAGATAGGCCACCAAGTGACTCAAATTCTCGGCGCCCAAGCTTTCGAAGCCTTCGGGCATCAGTGAGCGTCCGGTCGATCGCATCGTTTCGATCTCCGATCGCGGGATGTCTTCGGTCGTGGCCTGGTTACGCAGAACGACCTGCTCGGACGATTCCCGGACAATCATCCCGTGGAGCGTCCGCCCATCTTTGGTTTCGACGTTGTACGCGACGTAGTTCGGCGCGACCGATCGATTGGGGGCGAGCGTATTGGCCAACAGGTAGCGGGTGCTGTTGGCGCCAATCCCTGTCAGCTCAGGTCCCAAATCGCTTCCTTGGTCTCGGAAACGATGGCAGACCGCACACGCCTGTTTGAAAAGCTGCTCCCCCTTTTGAGGATCTCCGTTCTTTTCCACTTTGGGCAGCAGATTCGCCAAGGCCTTTTCCAATGTCTGCTCTTTCGCCCCGCGTAATTTGCCGATCACGGTTTGCGCCTGCTTGGCCACGTCTTTATTGGGATGGGCTTGCAATCGCTGCACTGTGCCGGCCCCAAGCATGTTCAACGAGAGCCGCTCTTGTTTCAGCGCGTTGATCACTTGTCGGCTCCAATCCGGGCGCTGAAGCAATTGGTCCATGGTCAAGGTTTGAAGGTCCGGCGACAAATGGGGATAAGCCTCGACCAGGGCTTCTCCCACATCCGGATGATTGACGTTCGTCATTGCTTGAATGACTTGGCGTTTAAAATCATTTGAGCCGCTTTCTTGTAACATCTTGGCCACGGCTTGAATCACTCGGGGATCCACCGGCTTGGCACCAAGGAGTCCCTGCGCCAATCGCAGACGCTCCTCTCGCGGCCTCGAGGTGTCGGTCAGGGCGGCACTGAACTCCGAAAGGCGGTTGCTCAAGGCATTTGAAAGGCGCCCTTCCGCATCCCAACGGCTCACCAAAGGCACGGTCGCAGCCACGGTGCCGGTATCATCACTCTTGAGTAACCGCCGCAATGCCCGGGCCAGTTGATCGGAAAAGCGAGGTGTGACGTCCTCGCCTAAGCTTTCAACCAACCGCCGAATGACGACCTCCCGAAGCGAGGCGACTTGCCCCTTTGGTCCGGCCAGGAAACGAGTCAAGCGTGCGGCTTCGGCGGCCGCCTCTTCGCCGGTTGCCAGCATCTCCGTCAACTTCCCGACGAGCTTCGAATAACGACCCGGCTCCTCCATGGCGAATGCCCGGCGAATCCCCTCTTGTGGCTTGCCTTGCAAAGCTCCCGCGACAGCCGATCGGGCCCAGTCACTCTCGAGCTTTGGGTACTCCGCGATCAAGGCGTCGACGATCGAGCCGTCGATCTTCGTCGACCCCAGCGCAATCAGCGCCTCGAGCCGACTTCCCGGATTCTTGTCATCGATATGCCCCGCCACCGCTTCACGAACCTCAGAGGAGATCGACCGGTCATTGAAGTGTCGGTTGCTGACAACGCGGAGCGCGTTCTTTCGGACCGCGGGGCTGGGATCGTTAATGACGCCGACCAGTAACCGGTCCGAGAGCCGGCCCAACTGCTCCAATGTCCAAAGGGCGTGGATCCGTGCGACAGGCTTAACATCGCTGCCATTGAACAGCTTTTTCAGATCGGGCACGGCTTCCATTTGGCGGTTCTCGACCAACAACCGCTGCGCCGTCAGTCGATACCAGCGATTGGGATGGCTAAGCGCGTCAACCCGCTCAGCCGCTCCGCCCTTCGCCAGTTCCGGTCGGCTGAGATCTTTGGCCCGGTCATGCTGGATCCGCCATAGACGCCCAAAATCGTGCGCCCGATCCGGTCGGATCGCTTGGTTATTCTCGCCATGATACTTACCCGACAGACGGATGTCGTTGTGAGACACCGCCTGATTGTAAAAATCGACCAGATACAACGCGCCATCGGGACCGACGCGGTGCCCCACGGGACAGAACCACAGGTCGGTCGAAGCCAAAAATTCGGTTTCGGGACGGGCCGGCTTTGCGGAAAAGGTGATCCCGTCTTGTTGATAGAAGTCCCGGTGGGTGAGCCAAAGCGTCGGATCGGAGACAAAGACACTGTTGGCGTGCTTTTCGGGCCAGGCCCCGCCCGTATAAGGGGTGCATCCGACTCCCGCGGTAAATCCGCCTGTCGGCGCCACCTGGACATAGGGCGGGCGATCGTCGTGCATCGCCGGATGGAGCTTGATATAGCGATCCAACGGGATACTGTAGCTTCGCAGATCGTCGTCGATGCGTCCTCGTCGCAGCGCCCACAACGGCATGACCGTGTGGAAGAGATGTCGACCGCTCGTCGCCTGCGACCAGAACAGCTCCCCATCCCAGGTGAATCCGACGCCCCAAGTGTTGCCGCCTCGGGAAGAGACTTGCTGAACGGCACTGCCATCCGGACGGAAACGGAGCACCCCCTCGCTGAAGTGCCCGAACTGTTTGCCTTCGGCATTTTGCAAGTCGCCTTGGCTATAGCCGAGCGTCGCGTAAACCCAGCCATCGAGCCCCCATCGCAAATGGTTGATAACCGCGTGGGTATCGCCGGTCCCGAAGCCGGTAAGCACAAGCTGCTTTTTGTCGGCTTTGCCATCGCCATTGGTATCCCGCAGCCAATAAATCTGAGGCGCCTGGGCCACCAAGACCCCATCCCGGTAGCGGGCGAGGCTTGTCACCAATTCGAGGCCCTTGTAAAATACGTGCTTTTTGTCGGTACGTCCGTCGTCGTCCGTATCCTTGAGGATGCTGATGCGATCCTGCGGGTTCTTCGGATCTCTTACTTCCGGATACTCGGGCGTTTCAGCGACCCAGATTCGGCCGTGGGCATCGAAGGTGATATCGATCGGGTTGACGACCTTGGGCTCCGCGGCCACCAGCGAGACATTAAACTCGGGGTGCAACTGGAGGGTGTCGGCCGCTTCCTTTGGGCGGACCGGCCCGCCTTTTGGGTAACGCAGCGAGTCTTGCTCGGCCTTGGTAAGGTAG
>JAHEOI010000313.1 GCA_018610125.1 Verrucomicrobiota bacterium | reverse complement strand
GTCCGCGTTGACCCCGACGCTAGCCGGATCCGCGATCTCTCGCCCCGCCGGCCCCAGCAATGTCCTGGCGTCCGGATCGTCGCCGGTGACTGCGCGGCCCTCGGAGTTGAGATAAGTCCGTTGCTGTAGCTTTGTCCGGTCAGCCATTAGCCTGGCACGTCCGTGTAGCCGTGGATTGTGACGACTCCCTCATTGCCAGCCCCTCCCGACGCCTCCAGCGTCGCCGAAAGGGCGTTGCTTTCACTAATAACGATCGGAATGGCCTGAAAGTTGAATTGCTGCTGATTATGGACAAATGCCGTGAGGATCACCGTCGAGCCGTCCTTGATCTCCAGCCGCCCAATCTTAGCAAAGTCGTAAGAGGCCGAGATGTAAGTCAAATAGTGCCGCTTACCGGACACCCCGGACACCGTCACCGTCGCCGTCGCATTGTCCTCAACGGATGACCGAGTGAACTGTTTAAAAGCCGGGGCCGTCACGGATTCTTCCTCGTGAACTCAACCCATGCAGCGTAGAGCTCAACGGCGTCCGTCGCATGGCCCCCGGGGACAAGCGCGATGTTCAAGACACCCGTTGGGTGCCCGCTGATATCGGCAGCGCTCAGGGTAGCCGACACTTCCGCGAGGGAATCGGACAGGGCCCCCGTTGCGCCGCCCATCTCCGTATCACCAATCCCGTCAAACGCCTGGACATCAATCGTTGGCGTGTCCGTTGCACCCGACATGCGGGCCAATAGGTGGACGCTAATGTCCGAGGTCTCATCCAGGTCCTCGGGCATGGACACCGGGGGGAACTGAGCCTCCGCCGTACTGCCGGCGGCCCAAACCACCTGCAAAGCCTTGTCTGTCGCCCCATTGACCCGAGACAGGCTCGGGGTGGAATCCGACGCGAGCAGCCCGCCGTGGTTTGTCAGCGCCTGGACATCGTTGGACGCAATCTCCCGCATCGCCGTGATGTCCAGTGGGATGTGGCCGGATGCGCGGAATCGTGCGCCTTCAATGGTTGGCATTATCTACTCCAAGCCGAAAGTCCAGCAAGATCAGTATCAGAGCCCAGTAACCTCAGCGAACGCGCCAGGCCGATATATCGCTAGAGCCACGCGCATGTCCGCGCGCATCGTCTGTTTGCCTTCGGTGAACTGCGTCCCGGTGAAGCCCATCTGCATGTCGATGCCCCTGCGTTCGAACAGTTGGGCAAAGTTGGCGAAGTCGCCAACCACAGCAGTACCGGTTGTCAAACTGTCCGCTTGGGTAACCGGCAGGCCCCACATCCGCTCCGGGCCCTGATCCATCGGCGGGCCCCAAATGTAGACACCATCCGACGTCTGAAGCAACCGGACCTTTTCCCAGTCTTCGGGGTGCATGATGATCTGGTTGGGCTGGGCTCGCCCCGAGACGCGGATTGTCCGCATGGACTTGAAGATTGTGTCCGGGATGGAGTCACCGCTGGCCTTGCTGAGACTCTGGAGCCCGGTCCGGTTGAGGATGCCCTCGAGGTTGGGGGCGATCCCGTCGCCGTTGAGTAACTGGTTGTCCAGACGCTGCCGCAGGCCAAACCGCAAGCGGTTGTCCAGGTAGCTCTGAACCATCGCCACGTCTTCCAGCTGCTCGTCCGTCACCGGGATGCTCGTCCCGACTTTGCGGACCGGCTCGCTCTTTTCGGACAGCGCGAACTCGGCCTCGGGGAAAGTTGCGCCTTCCGACATCTCCGCGGCGGCATGCGTCCGCGTTGTCTCCTCCATGTAAATCACCGCCGCCTGTCCGGTCTGCCCGCTCGGGAACAAGTCAATAACCTGGACAGGCCGGGTTGTCGCATCGATAACCGTCCCGGTGCGGGTGGACTCCGGGGCCCAGCCCGTGCCGGTCTCGAATAGTGTCTTCAGCTCTTTCAAGCCATAGTCAATCGAGATCGGTTGGCTGCGATCGCCCTCACGCCAAGCCTTATAAATTGGCGAGGCGGTTACCTTCTCGCCAACCGTCTGGGGTTCCGGCTCCGACTTCTGCTCACCACCGGGGTGGACAATGCTCGATGCGCTCTGGGCTTTCTGATACGCGTCATCAACTGCCCGCAGGCTATCGAGCTCTTTGCCGAGCTCTTCGAGCTCCTTGTTGCGGCGGGAGATCTCTTCGGCAACCTGCCGCGCGGACAGCTCTTCACCAAGCGCTTTCACTTTCGATAGGTCCAGCGTGCCATCCTCGGTCTGGCGAGCCTCTTCGAAAGCCTTCGACAGCTCGTCCTGTAGCTGGCCGAGCTTGCCTTCCTTTTCCTTCAATTGCTTAGTGGACATACGGACATCCTTTGGTTTGTCTGTCCGCCTAGAATGCCCGCATCCCAGGCTACTGCTCTTCTACCACAATGTGTCATGTCACTCAACATCAACGCCATGAAGTGTTGCCTTTGCCCGCTCGAACTCCGCCAGTAGGTGACTCCAGTCCTGCTTCCTGTCCTCCTCTTCGGACAGCAGCGAGTCCAGCTCGTCACCAATCGAGCTGAGTGCTTTGACGGCCCGATTCAGCTCAGCAATGTCCTGCTTCCGGTTCTTGCCGATGTCCCGGCCTTCTTCCTGGCGCAGCGCCTTGATCTCCCGCGCGCGCTTCAGGACAGCCTCGACCTCGGCCTTCGCCCCGACAATCTGATCGGCGAACCGGACAGAACCGCCCGGCACTTCCTTGAGCTCCGGGATGTCCCCGTCCTCAAAGCCCGCGTCGCGGAAGTGCTGGACAAGGTGATTATAAGTTGACCGCCGATCCGAGTTCGGGATATCCGTGCCACCGCGCGCCCCATTCAGCGCCGCCACAGCAGCGGACAATGCCCGGACATTGGCCACGCCGGGTGTGCCGTCCTGGCTTACCTCGTGGTGCGGTAGCTTGTGGGCAGTCTTGCTCTCCGGATTCTCGGAATCAACCCAGGCAAAGATCCGCTCGTAATAGCTAAGCGAGCCATCGTCTGCGGCCCGGGTAACCGCCTGATTTGCATCCCACTCTTGATCGGTTGTCTCGGTACTGTGCTGACGCGCAGCCCGCTTCGCACCCTTAGCGACCATTGTCTGCGTTCCCTCACCGGCACCGACAAGTACTGGACTCACCTCGTGGACTTCCAAGTTCTTCAAAAACCGGACTGTCTGACCCTCGAACTCGCCTAGCTCGCTGTCCTTAACATCGTATCCGTAGGACCACTCCATCAGCGGTTGGCCGTTCTCAAGATCAAACTTTAGCGCGGACAGCCATTCCTTGGCCGACGGAAGCTCTTGGTTGAGCTGAAGATCAGCCACTGCCTTGTCCCCGCGCTCACGGATCCGCCCTTTCCCCAACGGGACATGACTCCACTGGTGAGACGGGACAATGAGCACCTCCTGCTCACCAAAGGCGCCGGGGACAGTGACATCGCCATCCTTGTCCACACTGTTCAGTGTCGCAAAGATTGCGGTGACTCGGCCTTCCGACTCTTCCAGTTGCTTGATATCCGTCTGGAATGTCGTCTTGTATTGTCGTGCCATGGTCTATCCAAAGTGCGGTGTGACAGAACGGGTCCCCGCGGGATGTTCCAGTCGTATCAGC
>JAHEOI010000312.1 GCA_018610125.1 Verrucomicrobiota bacterium | reverse complement strand
TCGTCGCCATGAGTGGCCGAACGCATGGTATGGGATCGCCCGGTATTTTCGGTGGCTTGAATCCAAAGCCTACAAGATGCATGTCCGGGTTTTGCTCTCACGCTACCGCGGTTATCAGCTCTGTCCTGATTGCCATGGCCGGCGCCTTCAGCCTGAGGCCCTGCAATTCAAAGTCAGAGGGACGTCCGCCGGGAAGAATGCTTTGGGACAAGAGAGGCCGCCCGCTTCAAGGCGGCAAGGTGGCGACAGTAGTTCGGAAGCAAAAAGGGGAGGTCGTAACGGCTCCGACGAGACCGAGCTGAACCTGGCTGAATTTTATGCCTTACCTCTGCGGGATGCCTATCAATTCGTTCAAGGGTTGAGCTTGAATCGAGGAGAATCGCCATCAGAGCCCTTAAGACTGGTCCTGCAGGAGGTGGAATCCCGCTTGAAATACCTGCTGGAGGTCGGGTTGAGCTACCTAACGCTCGATCGCCCGACGCGTTCCTTGTCCGGTGGGGAGACTGAACGGGTCAACCTGACAGCGTGCCTTGGCACTCGACTGGTCAACACACTTTATATCCTGGATGAACCGAGTGTCGGCTTGCACCCACGGGACATCGACCGTTTGGTCAGCGTGGTTCAGCACCTCCGAGACCTTGGCAATACCGTCGTTGTTGTCGAGCATGAGGCCCGCGTCATTAAATCAGCCGATCAAATCGTCGAATTGGGGCCGGGCCAAGGCGAGGCGGGTGGGAGGTTGGTCTTTCAAGGGACTTATAAGCAGATGCTGCGGCAAAAAGGTTCTTTGACCGGCGATTACCTGAGCGACCGAAAGCAGGTTCCAATCCCGAAACGCCGACCGATTTTGACCAAGCCGGAGGCGCGCTCCGGGTCGAGAGGGTCGGGCCTTGGTAACGAGTGGATGACGCTTTCCCATGCGAGGCTTCATAATCTGCATGATGTGACGGTAAGCCTCCCGTTGGAACGCCTTGTCTGTGTTACCGGAGTGAGCGGCTCCGGGAAGACCTCCTTGGTGCGCGGTGTGCTCTTACCCATATTACAGCAAAAGCTCGAGCGGACGGAAGCGACCGCCACTGCCGACAGTGAGCCGGAAGAGGAATCGGATGAGGTCGTCTCCGAGAACGGTCAAGCGGAAATCCTTGGGGCGGATCGATTGCACCAAGCGGTCATGGTCGATCAGTCCAGCTTGGGAAAGACCCCGCGTTCCAATCCAGCGGTCTATATCGGGGCATTTGGTGACATACGCGAGCTCTTTGCCCGATCCGACGAGGCCAAAAGCCGCGGGCTCAAGGCGAGCGCTTTTAGCTTCAATTCCCCTCAAGGTCGGTGCGAGCGATGCCGAGGGGCCGGATTTGAAAAGATCGAGATGCAGTTTCTTAGCGATGTCTTCATTCGATGCCCGGATTGCAATGGGAGTCGTTATCGAGCGCATATTCTCGAGGTAAGGCTGAATGGAGAGCTGACCCAAGCCGGCGGGGCGAAAGCGGGCGGACAAGGCGGGACGAAACAGGCTCCCAAAGCCCGTTCTTCGAAAAAGAGGCCGACCCAAAAAGGCCGGTCGGCGAAAACCATGACGACCGCCTGGAACATTGCCAATATGCTCGACGCGACTGCGGACGAAAGCATCGCTTTCCTCCGGTCGCTTCCTGCTTCGCGGTATCAGGAACGAGCCATTCGGAGTCTCAATCGGCTTCAAGAGGTCGGGCTTGGCTATTTGCGCCTCGGTCAGCCGATTAATACCCTCTCCGGCGGCGAATGCCAACGGTTAAAATTGGTGCGTCATCTCGCCGAGTTCGATCGCGAAGGTCCGCATGGCGCGGCTCCGACTCTGTTCCTCTTCGACGAGCCAACCACCGGACTCCACTTCGAGGATATCCGGATCCTAATGCAGGTGTTCCAGCGGCTGGTTGATGCCGGCCACACGGTGCTGGTCATCGAGCACAATTTGGATGTGGTCAAATGTGCCGATTGGATCATCGACCTGGGACCCGATGCGGGCGATCAAGGCGGGAGGCTCGTGGCGGAAGGACCGCCGGAAACGATTGCGGCCTGTTCCGAGAGCCATACAGGCAAGGCTTTGGAAGAGCATTTACCGGTTTGAGGGAATGTTCCCTCCTTGATAGGGACGTTCTCCCGGACGTCCCACTTGCAGACCACCCGACCTTACCATGCTGTTGCGGTAGGGACGGCACGCCGCTGGCGTCCGCTCCTGGACCTCGAGGACAACGTCCCTATCAGGGAAAAAACGAAATAGTAAATGGGGGCGGTGTGTCGTATAGTGAAAGTGAGTTTCAATCATCGAAAGGAAAGGCAGTAAGGTGGGCTATGAAAAAACGGATTATTACGGTTGTGGCCGTTGTTAGCGGCTTGGCGTTGACCCTTCATGCCGGTCCGGGCGGTGCCGGATCGAGCCCGAAACAGTCCGATCAACAGCCTTCGTCGGAGAGCGCGAACCAGGCGAAAGAGGTGGCCTCCAGCGATAAGCTTGTCCGCCAGAATCTTGAAACAAGAATGGCGACAGAGAACGCTCCAACGGACGAAAGTGGGGGAGTCACGCCGCTGAGGACCTCCGAAATGACGGTTCTTAAGACCAAGAACCTGGAGCTGCGGGGCGTTTCGGTTCAGTATTACAAAGCCCCGAACGATCTGCGTCTCTTTCATCTTATCAACCCGATGGCGCCGGATGCTTACTTCCCGGAGCGACCGGATCGGCCCACAAAACGCCCCTGGGCATTTACCGATCCGATGACCTCGGAGCCCGGCGGCTTCAAATTCCTGTCGATCAGCTTTTAAACGGTTTCCCAAGCTTGGCCACGGAATCCGTAATCAAATGTTTCGGGATGCAGGATCTCAGCGGCGATTTCAAGGGAATCAACAAGCCGAGGTCCGGGGCGGTTGAAATAGCTTTGTCCGTCAAGGAGGTAAGCCTCACCCTCCTTGACAGCGCGAAGTTGACCCCATTCGGGACGCTGTTGCAGTGCCGGAAGCCCTCGACGTGCTTCGGTAAGGTTAAGCCCGCATGGCAGTAGGAACAGCTTGGCCGGGTCCAATCGGCAAATGGCTTCCCACGAGACCTCTGACACCTCTTGCTCACCGACTCCTATTAAATCGTCACCTCCGGCCAGTTCGATCAATTCCGGAATCCAGTTGCCTGAGCCGATTATCGGGTCAAGCCATTCGAGCGAGATCACTGAAGGGCGTTCCGCTATGGCGGCAACTTTCTCGATAACGTCCACAACCCTATGCTTAAGCTCCTTGACTTTTAGCTTGCCTTGCTCCGGTATTCCTGCTGTTTCTGCGATGCGAAGCATATCTTCCCAAAGGCCCGGTAGACCGCGGGCTTGGAGAGAGACGACGTCGGCACCCGCATGTTGATGGTCGTCTCCGCTATTGGCCACCATTTCTTCACCGACTGCGCAGATTGGGCAATGAGATTGTGTGACGATGAAAGTCGGCTTGAGCACCTCGATCTGTTCGGTATCGACCTGATAAAGGGGGAGCCCCTGCTGCAAGCGTTCCCTTACCTGTTGGTGGATAGCTCCGCTGGAGCGGTCAGAATCGATAAACGAGCGTGTGCATGATGGGCGGTCAGTGATCGAGGCCGGGTAATCGCATTCGTGAGAGCGCCCTACGAGGTAATCCGACAGTCCCAACGTCGCAATGATTTCGGTGCCGGCCGGTACCAGGGATAAGATTCGGAGATCTGCCATGCTATCTACTTGTGCGATTAGAATCCCACCCTGCCGCTTTCGGGAAGGCGGGAGGTCCATTATTCATATCCCAACCTGGACATAAGCCCTCCCATCGAGAAGTGGTCGCCGGGGCACCGGGTGGGCTCCGGATTAATCTCACGATGACTTTGCAAATCAGCCGGCCGGATATGGCATTTCTCGATGAGGTAATGCGTGAGCGCGGCCAGCGACCGCATCTGCTTTGGGGTTGGGTTGTGCTCGGTGAAGTTTCCGATCAAGGCAATCCCGATGCTGATGTTATTGAGACGATGGCTCGCCAGATGACCGCCGTGAATCTGGCGGCGCCATCGGTGACTGACGAAGATCGACCCGTCTCGCATCCCATTCCCGTTCCCGATGAGGAAGTGATACGCAAAGCCATGCTCCATGTGCCTTTCGTGGCGATGGTAATAATCAATCCCTTCCGGCGTTCCCATCCTCTTGGCGGTGTGATGGATGACAATGTACTTCCAGCGTTCCGGCTTGACCCGAATCTGCTCTAGCGATTGTCTGACTCCCGACCGAAGGGAAGGAATTTTAGGCCGGTTCCTTTTGCCCTTCGGGATAAACAAGGTTTGGCCGATATTGAGCTTGTCGGGCTGCTCCAAGCCATTGTAACGAGCAAGTCGCCTGATCGGGACGTGGTAGCGACGGGCGATTTCCGACAAAAAGTCCCCCTTCTTGACGACATACCGCCGCGCAACGGACGCTCCCGGGATCGCCAGCTTCTGGCCGACCCGAATCTTGTCCGGGTTATTCAAATCGTTAATCTCGACCAATGCCTCCACCGACACACCATGCTTCTCGGCAATGGTGGCCAAGGAATCGCCCTTTTGAACGGTGTAATCGGTCGTCCTTTGGGGGATTCGCAGTCGTTGCCCCGGAAGAAGCAGGTCGGTGTCTTCAAGCCCGTTGGCGCGCGCCAAGGCCCGCGTCGAGATATTATTGGCTCGAGCAATCTCTGAAAGCGTGTCGTTTTTCTCAACCACATAGACCTTGCCCTGGGCCAACGCCAATGGGAGCAGGAGGAGCAGGAAGAGAAGTAAAAGGATCGTGACTGCCCCTCGTGTCAAAGGTGCCCATCTCGTGAGTCGGAACCGTTGATTCGTGGAACGTAACAATCGAGACAACACCATGATCATCGCTGTGTTCCAAGTAATCATTGACTGTTTTGTGCGGGATCTAGGTCTCATTCGACAAAAAACCCCGATCTGGATGCACCGTGAACCCGACCCACCCGAGCCGTATCCCCAGAGCCCCCCTCACCTTTACTCTGACAACAGCTCACCCACCTTCCAAGGGGCGGAAGCTCAATGAACCCAATTGCATTTTGTTATTGGCATTCCCGAGTATGATCCATACAATCGCCTATAGCAAAAGGCAAGTGCATTGTTAAAAGGAACACCTTAATCGCGAAGATTGGGTAGTGTCCCGCTACAATGAATTGCTTTTACGTGACGGGCGGGTGCGTAGAGCGATGGAGAGGGTAAGAAGAGAAGGAGTGAAAAAAGGCATGGTGGACTGGGAAACTTGGAAAAATGGTTTGACAGCGATCGGCATAATCGGTTAAAAGCGTACTTGCCGTTCAAGCAGAAAAGAAGATTGACATTGACACACAGCGGCAAATTCGTCATGCTGTGACACTCGAAAGAAGACAGATTGTAGGAGAAGCTATGAAAAGATTGATTTTAACAAGTGGGGTGATCCTCGCAATAGCGGGTCACAGTGCCATTGCTGCGCCGCAGCAGTCGAGCACTGCCGACCAAAAGGCAGCACAAGCAACAGTCCAGACGGCGTTGAGCGGCGTGTCTCCAATTGAGGTGCCGGCTGAAGCAGCGAAGCTCGTTTTCCGTGCCAACGAAAGCAAGCGCGGCCAGGTTGCGACTGCGGTCATGAATTATGTCGGTAAGAAACACCCGAATGCGGTGATCCAAACCCTTTCGGCCATCAGCCAAAACCAGCCTAAGTTAGCCCCGAAACTGGTGAGCGCGATCATCGACCAAAATCCGAAGCTCGCACAGAAGGCCTCGGTGGCAGCTTCACAAGCGGCACCGAGCAACGCTCATCGGGTGGCTGCGGCAGCCGCCAAGAAGAGTCCCGAAGAGGCCGTGAAGATCGGCACCTCGGTTTCTGAAGTGGTTCCAGATCGCAGGGCGATGATTCGGCTATTTGTCGTCTCTGAAGTTCCGGAAGCAAGCAGCCTTGTCACTTCGTCCACAAGTTTTCGGCAAGAGCCGGAAACGAGCAACTTGGAGGCGGGCTCCATAAGCTTTGGGCAAGATGGTGGTGGTTCCGGGGATTTCGAGACGACTCCGGGTGGTCCTTCTGGAGGTAAGAACACGCCCCTGTTCCCGGCGGCCGATCCGAACCAATCCGGGTTGGCTCCCGATTTTGGAGCTGACGCTGAGACTCAGGCCGAGCTGGCTCAATTGCTTCGAGAAATTGAAGCGAGCGGAGGCACATCTCCCGCACGAATCTTCGTCGAGTACGTTAAAAACCAGGTCAGCG
>JAHEOI010000311.1 GCA_018610125.1 Verrucomicrobiota bacterium | reverse complement strand
TCGATCGCTGATGCACGTTGCTTTGTGGCAGCTCATGCAAGAACTGCTCGAACGCCATCAGGCTCGACGCACTCCGGAAGATGTTATGGCAGATTTCAAGATTAATGTTATTGGTAAGCTCCTCAAACATCTTGAACGCTTCCGCCTTATACTCGAGCAGGGGATCGCGTTGGCCATAGGCGCGCAAGCTGATGCTGGTGCGCAAGGTGTCCATGTTATAAAGGTGCTCCTGCCATAGCTTGTCGATGGCGGAAAGGATGGTATAGCGCTCGATCGATTTCAGCGCCTCCGGCTCCTCGAAGCTTGCCTTGAGCTCATAGGCTTCCTGAACCGTCTTGATCGCATGCCGGCATAGCGAATACTGCGCCCGCGAAAGCCCGTCAAATGCCGAGTCCTTGGGAGGCGACTCGCCCTCGTTTTCCCCTTCCCAAGCCTTGTTGGTCAGTTCTTCTTCGGTAATCCCCAACGGGAAGTTATGATTGAGCCATTCACTAAGCCCGTGCAGATCCCATTCATCAATCTCTTCCTCCCCGGTATGCTCATTGACCTTCTGGATCACCACCTCTTCGAGGACTTCCATTAATCGGTCATGGACATTCTCGGAGTGGATGATGTCATTGCGATAGCCATAAATGACTTCTCGCTGCTTGTTCATGACATCGTCATATTCAAGGGTCCGCTTCCGAATCTGGAAATTGTGTTGCTCCACCCGTTTTTGGGCCGATTCGATCGATCGATTCAACAGGGGGTGCTCCAATTCCTGACCCTCCTCAAGGCCGACTCGCTCCATGTACTTGATGATCTTGTCGGAGCCAAAGAGCCGCATTACGTCGTCTTCCAGGGAGATATAAAAGTGAGTCGAGCCCGGGTCGCCTTGTCGCGCACAACGCCCACGCAATTGCCGATCGATTCGCCGCGACTCGTGCCGTTCGGTGCCCATGACATGCAAGCCTCCGAGGTCGGCAACGGCCTCGCCCAGCTTGATATCGGTCCCTCGTCCGGCCATGTTCGTCGCAATTGTCACCGCTCCGCGCTGGCCGGCACGCGCAATAATCTCCGCCTCGTACTGGTGGTACTTCGCATTCAGGACCGAGTGAACAATCCCGGCCCGCTTTAGCATTTTCGACAGGTGCTCGCTTGCATCGACCGAGATCGTCCCGACCAGAATCGGGCGCCCTTGACGATGGATCTCCTGGATTTCGGAAAGGACAGCGTTGTACTTCTCTCTTTTTGTCTTATAGACGGAATCGTTGTAGTCGGTTCGCTGCACCGGCTTGTTTGTCGGCACAACCTGCACTCCCAATTGGTAGATATCCTCAAACTCCGCGGCCTCTGTCTCCGCCGTCCCGGTCATGCCGGCCAGCTTTTGGTAAAGCCGAAAATAATTCTGAAGCGTGATGCTGGCCAACGTCTGCGTCTCCTTCTCAATGGTCGCGCCTTCCTTGGCTTCGACCGCTTGATGAAGACCGTCACTCCAACGGCGACCCGGCATGAGCCTGCCGGTGTGCTCGTCCACGATGATGACCTTATTCTCTTGAACGACGTATTGGACGTCACGCTCATAGAGGCAGTACGCCTTTAAGAGCTGAGAGATGATATGGATCTGCTGGGCCTTGTTCTCAAAATCCTGCTGCAGCTTGGTCTTGGCCTCCAGCTTCTCCTTCGGTTCCATATCGGTCCTGACATCAATCTCGTGGAGAGCGGTGGCCAAATCCGGGAGCATAAAGGCCTCCGGATCGTTGGGGCTGAGAAAGCTGCGTCCCTGTTCCGTCAAATCGGCATCGTTGCCCTTCTCGTCAATCGCGAAGTAGAGCTGCTCCTTCTCCTCGTAAAGCTCACGCTTTGTCTGATCGGCATGAAGCTCAAGCTCCGCGTTGTTCATCATCTTGTAGTACTTCGGCTTCTCGAGCAGATTGAGCAGGTCGGACGATTTGGGCGTACCGGTTTTGACCCGGAAAAGCAGCCGACCGATCTGGCGCTCCATTTCCTGTTGCTCGCCGGATTCCATCGAGCCTTCGGAGGCCTCGAGCTTGGAAATCAGCTTCTTGGCGTCCTTTAAAAACCGCTCACAAAGCCGATTCTGCTCATGAACAATCTGGGCTACCTGCGGCTTGTACTGCTCGTACAACGTGTTGTCGCTCTCGACGACGGCCGGGCCGCTTATGATTAAGGGAGTTCGCGCCTCGTCGATCAGGATGGAGTCGACTTCGTCCACGATGCAGTAGTAATGCCCCCGCTGCACCTGCTCCTCTGCCCGGGAGGCCATGCCGTTATCCCGGAGATAATCAAAGCCGAATTCCGAATTGGTGCCGTACGTGATGTCGCACTCATACTGCTCCCGGCGAGATTGAGGCGATTGGTCATGCTGGATACAGCCGACTGTCAACCCGAGAAACCGGAACACCAGTCCCATCCATTCACTGTCCCGCGCCGCGAGGTAATCGTTGACCGTCACCAAGTGGACCCCGCGCCCGGTCAGCGCGTTCAAATACATCGGCAACGTGGCCACCAAGGTTTTCCCTTCACCGGTCGCCATTTCCGCAATCTTGCCACGGTGCAGCGCAATCGCCCCGAGCAATTGGACGTCAAATGGCACCATGTCCCACTCGGTAGCCTGGCCGCGCACCGAAAACTGCGTTCCCAAAAGTCGGCGGCATGCGTTTTTCACGACCGCGAAGGCCTCCGGCATGACCTGCTCAAGCTCCTTGGCCAGCGCTTCTTTATCCTCAATCTGGCTTAGATGCTCGCGCCATCGCGTCGTCTTCTCGCGCAGCTCATCGTCGGAAAGCGATTGTAAGGACTCCTCAAACTGATTAATCTGCCGGACAAGCGGCCAGAGCTTTTTATTCGCCCTTTCAGAGGGGGACCCAAGAATCTTTTGGAGCACCTTGATCATACAAATTTCAACATTCCGCTAAACACTTCCGCTTCGCTACCGGCCATCATTACCCTTGAACAGCCTTTTAAAAGGGTTTGCTTCACCCCGAATGCCAAGCGTTACTCCAACATAGTGACTCAGCGAGCCACAATCAACCAAGATCGGCCATTCGGGTATCTGTAGCCGGGCGGGATTTAACATCCGGGGCGCCCCCCCCTTTGCCCTCATTGGCCGAGGTCACCCATGGAGAGAAGGAACTCAATGTTGGTGTTGGTCTTTTTGAGCTTATTGAGCAGCAGCTCCATCGATTCCACAGGCGGGACCCCGGTCAACGCCCGTCGAAGGACCACAATCTTCTTGTACTCGTCCGGATGGTAAAGCAGCTCTTCTTTCCGGGTACCGGAAAGCTCGACGTTGATGGACGGGAAGATCCGCCGGTCGACCAGGTGTCGATCGAGATGGACCTCCATATTGCCGGTCCCTTTGAACTCTTCAAAGATTACCTCATCCATGCGGGACCCGGTGTCGATCAGCGCCGTGGCAATGATGCTCAACGAGCCCCCCTCCTCGATGTTACGCGCGGCACCGAAGAAACGCTTCGGCTTATGCAAGGCGTTGGCATCGACACCACCCGACAAGATCTTCCCCGAGTGCGGCTGTACCGTATTGTATGCGCGAGCCAGACGAGTGATCGAATCCAGCAGGATCACCACATCCCGTTTATGCTCCACCATCCGCTTGGCCTTTTCGATGACCATCTCCGCCACCTGGACATGCCGTTCCGGGGGCTCGTCGAATGTTGAGCTGACAACCTCGGCAGGCTGGCAATTGCGCTCCATATCGGTGACTTCCTCGGGGCGCTCATCAATCAACAAAATAAACAGGTAGACCTCGGGATTGTTCTTGAGAACGGCGTTGGCAAGATTCTGCATCAAAACCGTCTTGCCGGTGCGGGGCGGGGCGACGATCAGCCCGCGTGTCCCTTTGCCGATCGGACAAACCAGGTCGAGCACCCGCGTCGAGAGCTCATCCGGGGCGTTCTCGAGAATAAACCGGTCGTGCGGAAACAGAGGCGTCAGGTTGTCGAAGTGAATCTTGTCTTTGGCCTTGTCCGGCTCCCCTTGAGCCACAGCATCGACCTTAAGCAACGCAAAAAAGCGCTCCTTCTCCTTTGGGGGCCGGATCTGCCCGGCAACAAGGTCACCCGTCTGAAGATCAAAACGCCGGATCTGAGACGGCGAGACATAGATATCTTCCGGGCATGGCAAATAGTTAAAGCTTTGGGAGCGCAGGAAGCCGAAGCCTTCCTTTAAGATCTCCAAGACCCCCTCGGCAAATAATATCCCTTGGCGCTCGGCATTCTTTTGAAGGATCTGGAAGATCACTTCATATTTCTTCATCGTGCCGAAGTTCTCGATGCCCATTTCCTTGGCCATCTCATTCAGCTCCGAAATCGACATCCGCTGAAGCTTGCTGATGTCGATGGCCTTGCCCCCGCCGACATCCACCGTG
>JAHEOI010000310.1 GCA_018610125.1 Verrucomicrobiota bacterium | reverse complement strand
GGACCTATGACGACCCTAATCGATATCCTCTGGACGGTCTTATCCTGGGCGGCGGCCCTCGGCATGGTCGGATGGGCCCTTTTTAAGTGGTATCAAACGAGCAATGATGAATCACTCATTGTCAAATGGCTCCTCAGCGCCTTTGTTATCGCCTTCATGATATTCGGCATTGGTCCGATGATGGCGGTCGGCGGGCAGGCCGCCGTATTCGGGGTCCTGCTGGGAGCGGTCTGCGGAGCCGTCTTGGCGGTGCTTTGGACCGGAAATATCGCTTCAGCCGCGGCGGGCCCGTTTACCAATTTGTTCTTCCCGAAGGAAGAAATGGAGGCAAAGCCCTTCTATTCCACGGCGGAATATCGCCGCAAGCAGGGTCGATATCAGGAAGCCATCGAGGAAGTCGAAAACCAACTTGAGCAATTTCCGAGCGATCCACGAGGCCACTTCCTGCTGGCTGAAATCCAAGCCGAAGACTTCAAAGATCTCAACGCCGCCCAACAAACCGCCGAGCGATTCATGGCCCAGCCGGGCCATGATCCGAAGAACCACTCATTTATCTTGAATCGCTTGGCGGACTGGTATTTGCGCTTCGAGCATGACCCCGATAGCGCCCGCGAATTCCTCCAACGAATCATTGATCAATTCCCCGACACCGAAATGGCCCATATGGCCACCCAGCGGATCGCACACTTGCCCGATCGACAGCAATTCGGGGCCAAACAGCCGATCAAGGTCCCTCATATTGCCGGATCACCAGGCGTGGATCCCAATTATCAGCGCCCCCAAAAGCCGACGGAGGACCTTGGCGAGATCGAGGAGCGCTACCTAAGCCACCTGGCAGAAAGGCCCGATGATCAGGAAGCTCGCGAAGAGCTCGCCCACTTTTATGCGGAGCATCGACATGATGTCGATCGGGCCATACAAGAAGTGGAAGCCCTCCTCGAGACGCCGGGTGCTCCGCAAAGGCAGGTCGTGCATTGGCTTAACATGTTGGCAGACCTTCAGATTAAGAATCGACAAGACGTGAGCGCCGCCCGGTGCGCTTTGGAGCGGATTATTGAGCTATACCCGGGAACCGCCGTCGCCGCAACTGCCGAACGGCGGATCTCCTTGTTAAACCGCGAGCTCAAAGGTCAAAAACAAGCCCCCAGTATCAAAATGGCTTCCTACGATCAGCGACCGGGGCTTAGAAAAAATCGAAATGCGATCCGCTTCACTGACGAATAGGCACCGGACGCGCCCTCCTTCATAGGGACGTTCTCCCGGACGTCCCACTTCTACTCCCGGCAGGTCGCCGCCGGCCATGTCGCGATGCCGCTATGATGGCTTCTGTGTCACTCAGCGCGGGAGCTGTAACGCAATTTGCGTCTTGATCTCCGCAGCCAAGTCGGTCGCGGGAGTGCCGTTTTCATTGCGTGCTTGCACCGTGACTTTCGTTAAATTCGGCTCCTCTTCAAACAGTTTCACATACACGGTTCGCCCCTTAATTTTGGCCACCATGGTATTCGCCACCCGGTCATCCCGAATCAATTCCCCATTGTACTTCAACACCCGTAACGCAGCAGTGCGGCATTGCTCCAGTGATCGCTCGTAGCGGCTGCTAAAGCGATCCTTAGCAAATGGGACCCCACTCTTGGTTCGTCCTTCCACCGTATGATAACAGCCGGTGGCCGCCAACGTGAGAAATCCCAATAAAAGCCAAGTCCACATTTCAAGTCTCATATCGCTTATCCAATCATATTCTTCCGCTCCGTCAAGCTCGGAGTGTCACCGAATCCGGCAGCCTCGGGAGCTTATTTCATCTGCGCGATCCGGAAGCGGTCTATCACCCCACGCAACGCAGACGGCGGCAGGCTGGACAGCCTGTATGCGTTCCGCGTATCCAGGCGGCTTGGTCTGCCAAAAACGGTCGGCAGGGGACTGCCGACCCTACCACTGCTCTCGCGGTAGGGATTGCAGTCCGCTGCAGTCCGCTCTTTTCCTTTCCCGATCCTGAGCCCAATCCAAACGCCGGCAGACTCGGCAGCCCGCGCTACGTGGCGCAGACCGCTCAGGCGCTTCAAACGTGGCTCAGATCTCGTAGTCGATTTCAGCGCCCTTCGTAAGGCGGTCGCCCTTGCTCATGACCTTGACATCGTATGCCTCATAAAGGACCAAGGAATTGGCAGGAACGCTACGCATTAGGAAGACATTCCCCCCGATTGTGCTCCGCTTACCGATAACGGTTTCACCGCCTAGGATTGTTACCCCGGGATAAATGGTGACGTGATCTTCGATGGTCGGGTGCCGTTTCACCCCCCGCAATTCCTGCCCGCCGGAAGTCGAGCGTGCCCCGAGTGTGACGCCATGGTAAACCTTGACATGATTTCCAATCTCGCAGGTCTCGCCCACAACGGTGCCTGTACCGTGATCGATGAAAAAATGGGTCCCTATCGTCGCCCCCGGATGCAAATCCATACCGGTCCGGCTGTGCGCCCATTCGGTCATGATGCGAGGGATCAAGGCAATCTGATGCCGATAAAGCTCATGGGCCATCCGTTGAATGGCAATCGCCTCCATAAACGGATAAGCAACGATCACCTCTTCCTTGCTCATGGCGGCGGGATCGCCCGCATACGCAGCTTCAGCATCGGTTTGGAGGACCTCACGCAATCGAGGGAGCTGATCCAGGAAGTCAAATGAGGTCTCCCGGGCGGCCGACCGTTTGTCTTGATTCTGGAGCCGCTCCGGCGTGGCATACTGCAAGCTCTTATACACCTCTTCTTCCAGACGCTCTTGCACGGCATCCAAGAGGTTCGCGGTTTCCACTTTGAGCTCGGAAGAATAGATTGACTTCGTATCGAAATACCCCGGATAAACCAATCGAAGCAGATTTTCGGAGATCATCGCAATCGCCAGCTTGGAGGGCATATTTTTGCCATCCAAATGGTTGATCCCCCCGACTCTGGCGTAGGAGGCCAATAGCTTATCCGTCAGTTGGGTCACTGGCACAGTCACAACACGAAATCACTTCATCTCTTCTACCCTACGTTCAAGAAATAAACGGAAGTGTCAGCAGATGCAATCTTACGAAGTCAGACAGGGCCTGGAGGCCCGGAGAGGGATTCGCGGATTCGCCGGACGGTTGTCCCCTCTGATGGCGGATCGATTAGCAACGTGAGCCCTCGCTCATGAAGCCTTTAGGGTAAGCCCATCCGAAGTGTGATGGAGCGAGTGAAGGGATTCGAACCCTCGACATTCACCTTGGCAAGGTGACGCTCTACCAACTGAGCTACACTCGCACCAACCAATCTGCCCCCAACCTTACCGATTCCCGCCATGCATGCAAGCCCTTTTTCGTCTTCGTTTCAATTTTTCCATCTCCCCCGCCGAGAACGAGCCCTGAGGTCGCTGCCGGATCATCCTTCAAAATCGTAGACGAGCACCTTGTCACATAACGGCTTAAAGATCTTTTCAACGAATTCGTGATGCAATGCATGATCTTGATAGGCATCCTGAGTCTTTTTGTCAGGAAACTGGACGTTCAATGCCACCTGGTAGGACTGATCGACCACGTCCCGATGGCTTGGGGCCATCTTTCCAACGTGGAAGTTGAGGATGCCCGGGATCGGTGTTAAATATTCCTTAGCGCCCGCGATTAGCTTGTCCGGGGCTTCCGGCATATCGGGCTTCGTCCAAAAAATAACCACGTGTGAAAACATAACTTTATGGATTCCAGGTTAGCGGCCCCGGGCCATCCGTTCAAAAGAAAAATTGACGGGCCTTTAGCCTGAAGCGGCCCTTGGCGAGCTTGGGAAACCGTCTCATTGACGCGCATCAGATTCACCCTTAATTATAGGGCATTCCGGAGTCGCCGGAAAGCACGGCACGGCGCGGGCGGGCCATTGCCGATCTGACTACCGAATGCGAAACCGCAGCGGTCGACGCTGCACTTGAAAAAGGAACCAATTTATGGCTGCCAAATCGACCGACAAGTCCACCAGTGAGAAGTCTGCCACGGCAAAAGAGAAAGGAGCCTCGCAGGAAACAGGCTCCAAGGAGTCCAAAGAGTCCAAAGAGTCCAAGGAGTCCACAGAAAAGGCTTCCCAAGATTCCTCGCGACTTCGAAACCTCGATTCGGCCATTTCGACGATCAACAAGACGTACGGTGAGGGGAGCATCATGCGCCTGGGGGCTCCCCAGGCCCATAACAAGATCGACGTCATTTCCACGCAGTCGCTCTCGTTGGACCTGGCCCTTGGCGTAGGGGGGATCCCGCGCGGGCGCGTCGTTGAAATCTACGGTCCGGAGTCCTCCGGGAAGACCACGGTCATGCTTCACGTTATCGCGAACGCGCAAAAGGCAGGCGGCCTGGCCGCATTTATCGATGCCGAGCATGCCCTCGATCCCAACTACGCCAAGAAGCTCGGGATCAATCTCGACGACCTTTTGGTATCCCAGCCCGATAGCGGCGAAGAGGCCCTGACGATCTGCGAGACGTTGGCCCGTTCGAATGCCTTGGATGTGATCGTCGTCGACTCGGTTGCGGCGTTGGTTCCCAAGGCCGAATTGGAAGGGGAAATGGGGATGGCGACGATGGGCCTCCAAGCACGGCTGATGAGTCAGGCATTGCGCAAGCTGAGCTCATTGCTTCACAAATCCAAGACAGCCTGCCTCTTTACCAACCAGCTCCGCGAAAAGGTCGGTGTCATGTTTGGAAGTCCCGAGACGACACCGGGCGGGAAAGCGCTCAAATTCTATGCAAGCGTCCGTATCGATGTCCGCCGCAAGGACTCGATTAAGGATTCGACCGGGAATGTTGTTGGGAATAATGTCAAGGCCAAGGTCGTTAAGAACAAAATCGCCCCGCCCTTTACGGAGGCCGAGTTCAGCATCTTGTACAATCAAGGAATCAATCGCGAAGGGAGCATCGTTGATGTCGGACTCGACTACGGCGTGGTCGAAAAGCGGGGTGCCTGGATCCAATTCCAAGGCGAGATGATCGGACAAGGCAAGGAAGCAGCTCGGCTTGCGCTTCGCGACAAGCCCGAAATGGCTCAAAAGATCATCGACGCCGTGATGGCAAAGCGAGAAGAAAAGGAGCAAAGCCAAGCATAGCGCGATCCAAAATCCGCTCATCAGCCTTATGCCAAGCGTTGCCGAACAGTTACACGCCGCTCGCCAAGAGCTGAATTTAAGCATCGACAATGTCGCTGAATCCACAAAGCTTAAGCCGGAGCACATCCGCGCCCTTGAAGAAGGCAACTTTGATGTGTTTTCGGCGCCGCTATACATCCGTGGATCGGTCCGTACGATTGCCAAGGAGCTCAAGCTTGACGACGCCAAGCTGATCGAGGAGCTCGACAATGAGCTTTCCAAGACCCAAAAGTTCCGGGAGCCTCCGCCGCTCAACGGCCAACGGAATGGATTCCTCGATTTTCTCCTTTTCCATATCTCCAAGGTGCCGTGGCGATATGTCCTGCCGGTCATCGCGCTGATCGTCCTCGCTATCGGGGGCGTCATTGCCTTCCGCATCTGGAGCTCCCGCCAAGCTGAATCCCCCTTGAAGGACCTTGGCCCGGGAATCTACCAAAATGGGACCTCCGACCAGGATGAGACACTCGAGCTTCCTTCCAGTCCCTCGGAGAAATAGGGAACCGACACGACGTTCTCGGGACGCCGCTCGGAACAGGCGCCCCGCCACCCAGGCAACGGGATCGTTCGTTTGAAAATCTGGTCAAGATGAATTTGCCGAACCAATTAACGGTGACACGCTTCGTTCTGACGGCTGCGTTTTTGGCCGCACTGCTATCGAACCTGCCTTTTTCAGAGTCGGGCGCGCTGCTGCTCTTTATCCTCGCCAGTATGACCGATTATTGGGATGGCGTGATCGCACGTCGAGAGAAGCTGGTGACGAATTTTGGAATCCTGATGGATCCATTGGCCGACAAGATCCTCACATGCTCGGCCTTCATCGTCTTTGTGGAAATCGATCCGGATGTCGCGGCTTGGATGGTGGTGATCATCGTGGCTCGGGAATTCGCCATAACCGGATTGCGTCTCTTGGCTGCCTCCAAGCAGATCCACTTGGCAGCCGAAGGATACGGCAAGCATAAGACCATTTCGCAAATCGTCGCCATTATCCTCACGTTGTTCTCGTTAAGTTACCCTGAATGGGGGCGATGGACCGAAAAAGCCTTTGAACCGTGGGTCCCTTGGCTTAAACAGCTTTCACTCTGGCTCGCTGTCATCCTGACCTTCGTTTCAGGTGGACTTTATCTCTGGAAGAATCGGCGACTTTACCTGAATGACCTTTAAAGACGACTTTTCAAGGGGGACGAGGTTTGAGCGAGCAACGCTACTTTGGCTTGCACAAGGGTTCGGCACAGGATGGGCACCCGGCTTCCCCGGGACGCTCGGGTCAATGGTTGGAATTGGCTGGTTCGTGCTCCTGATAAGCTCCGGCAACCTCGCTGTTTATCTTATCGGCTCAGGCTTCGGCCTTCTTTTTTCGGTTTTCGTCTGCCATGTCGCCGAGCAAATCCTTCAGCAAAAAGACCCCGGCTCGGTGGTCATGGATGAGATCACAGCCCTGCCGGTCTGCTTCGTCGGGGCGATGATCTGGAAAGCCTCAAAGGCAACATCGCCATCGGTTGCCATCGACCTTGCAAGGGTCGATACCTGGGGATGGATCGTAATCGGCTTCGTCGCGTTTCGCGCATTCGACATTGCCAAACCATGGCCGATTCGTCGGAGCCAATATCTGGGCGGGGGCCTGGGCATCACCATCGACGACCTCCTCGCAGCGGTGTACGTCAATCTCATCACGCTCCCAATCGGGATTTGGTGGCATCGGGAGATCCCATGAGAAATGGAGACTTGACGGATAGCGGGAGCAATCAAAACTTCGTAATTATATGAGTGAGAGCGAGCGACTGACTGGGAAATTCATCCCCTTTTCCGGAACCGAATTCGAGCAAGTCGAAGATCGGGTGCACTACTGGTACTCCAAGCCAGGGCTCACAGAAACCGAGGACCTGCTCTTTGTCCGAGCACAGATCCCCGCACGTTCGGCACATCGGTTTCATTATCACCCTTATATGGAAGAGATCATTTACGTGCTCTCGGGAGAAGCCGAGCAGTGGCTCGACAAGGAAAAGCAGATATTGCAGCCGGGCGATTCGGTGCACATTCCCCAGGGCATTGTTCATGGAACCTACAATCCGGGAGATCAGCCCCTTGAGTTCCTTGCCATCCTAACACCGGCCGGCCGCGGAGAGCCGTTCCTGATTGACGTCTTTGACCGGGAGCCGTGGAAGTCGTTGCGAACGTAGATCCCCGCCGTGCGCACTCTCCAGTTTTATCTCATACGCCAAGTGTTGGCGACGCTGGTTATGACCGTCCTGGTCTTTGCGTTCGTCCTCATGCTCGGCAATGTCTTGAAGGAGGTGTTGGGGCTGCTGGTCAATCGACAAGCCGACCCGCAAAACGTGCTTGAGGCGTTGGCCCTCTTGGTCCCGTACGTGCTCGTTTACGCCCTGCCGATGGGACTATTGACAGCGACGCTGTTGGTGTTGGGACGCTTCAGCGCCGATCAAGAATTGACGGCCGCTCGGGCAAACGGGATCAGCCTAAGCGCCCTGGTGGCGCCGTTGCTTCTGCTCAGTCTCCTTTTCAGCGCCCTCTGCGCCTGGATTAATTTCGACATAGCCCCTCGCTCACGGCTGGCCTATGAAAAACTCCTTTTCCGCGTCGCCAAGAGCAGCTCGGACCGGTTGTCCGCCCTGATACCCGAAGGGCGGTACGTCAAGCAGTTTCCCGGAGTCGTTATCTATGCGGGCACCGTCCAGGGCCAACAGCTTCACAATGTCCTATTTTATCGCCTGGGGGAACAAGGCAAGATCCTTGATATACGAGCGCCCCGAGCCAGCATCAAAAAAGACCAAGACCAAAAGCAGATTCTGTTCCGCTTCTTTGAGCCCCGAATTCTTTTTCAGCCATCAGCCTTTTCCAACGGCTTCACTCCCTCGCTCGATCTCTCTCTCGGGAACCCGGCTCAACAAAAGAGCACGTCCGAAGCGAGCGCCACGGAGAGCGATACGCCGAAAGCCCCGCAAGAACCGAAAGGCGATCCCAACAAGGCACCAATGCGGCGTTCAAGCCAATGGAGCTCGATCCGCTCGGGCGAAATCCAGCTCGCTGTCAAGCTTCCTTCCGGACGCGAATTTGGCGAGCCAAGCCTCAAGGAGATGACCCTCCCGCAACTGCTTGAGGAGCGCGCGGAGCTTCGCAAGCAAGGTATCGATACAACCCCCGTCCTTGTCCAGATTCACCGGCAAGCAGCATTTTCCTTTGCCAGTATCGGATTCACATTAATTGGAATTCCCTTGGGCATTCGGGCGCATCGCCGTGAAACCACCGCAGGTATTGCCATGGCAATAGGGCTCGTCGCCGTCTATTACGGCTTTATCATTCTCGGTCAAGCCCTCGAAACTCGATCAACCTTCTCGCCTTACCTCATCCTTTGGGCGCCGAATTTTCTCTTCCAAGGGATCGGAGCCGTCCTCCTCTGGAGGGCAGACCAACGCTGCTGAGCTCACCTCGGATGAATCGCCGACCGTTGTCTTTTCGGCCGCCCGATAGGCGCCCAACAAAGGCCTTTCATTGACTTGCCATTTCGCTACCCTCATATTGGAACCATGAGTTTTGATATCACGCCCTTACTCGCCGAGTGGGAATACGAACCGGGCAAGGTTATGGTCCGGCGTTTCCAAGGCGAGGATGATATTGAAAAGATTCAACTCCGAGTCGATCTTGGGGTGCTGCAAATGAACGTCCATGGGCGTCCGGACGGGAAAAGCCCCAACGGGTATGAGTCTTATCTGGAATATTACGAGGCGCAACAAAAACAGGCCGAGGAAAACGGGGAAACATTCACCCTCGATAACGACGACTGCGCCAAGCTGCAGCAGGAAGCAATCCAATATTATCATCGCTACATTTGCCTATTCGAGCTCGGAGATTACCACAATGTCCTGCGCGATACCGATCGCAATCTCCGTTTGTTCGACTTTGTCAAGGACTATGCCGAATCGGAAGAGCTCGTCCTTGGGTTTCAGCAATTCCGCCCTCAACTGCTGATGATTCGGACGCGTGCGGAAAGCAGCCTCGAGGTCGAGCAGGAGAATTACCAAAATGCCAAAACCGTCGTCGAGAATGGCATCCACGAGATCGAAGCCTTCTACGACGAATTTGCGCAGAATGAAACCGCTGATCAGAGCGGCGAAATTCAATACCTTAAGTCGTGGCTGGAGGAGATCGAATCGAAACGTCCTATTTCCGAGCGTGAGCGTCTCGAGAACGCATTGGAAGAAGCAGTGGGACGCGAGGATTATGAAAAGGCTGCCAAGATGCGGGATGCCCTCCGTAAATTGGAACAGTCTTCCTCTTAGAACGGTAAAGCATCTTTTCGAGCCTGAAAAATGAAAGGATTAAGCGCTTTCGCCTTTGGATGGACCGAAGCGTGTTAAAGACCAACCGCTCAAGCTCCTCCTTCGTTCGGAAGAACATTCGTCCTACACGACCTCGCAGGTGATTCCACACTTGTTCGTCTGGATTAAGCTTCGGAATGGTATCGGGGCAGATATTCCACCTCGATTTTGTTGGCGTTTTGCTTCGTGAAGCGCTTGACCTCCTGCGATTTATGGTATTTGGCGTTATCAGCGATCACAATGATAGGGCCGTCAACGTCGTGCCATAATTTCTTCAGGAAGGTGAGGAATTTGCCCGAATTCATCTTGCCTTCAATCGCTTCAAAGCGCATTTGCCCTCGCGGGCTGACGGCCGAGATCAACTTGACCGAAAACCGCTCGCCACTATCTTCGACCCGGGCTTCTTCTCGGGAGGGCGCCCACGTCCTGCCTTGATGCTCGTCGGCCCGGATGCTCGCCTCGTCAACAAAGCTTCCCTCATAGGGACGCCGTCCCGCTATTCCCTTCCCCCTCCCTTTATCGCATGCCGTTCTGCGGAAAGATCTGATAGAGCAAAAGGTAGATCAGCACCCCGGTGACGGACACATAAAGCCACACTGGAAACGTCCAGCGGGCGAGCCGCTTATGCTTTTCAAACCTTTCTTTCGCTGCCCGAACAACCGTCACAATCACCATCGGGACAATCGCGACCGCCAAGATGATATGCGTCACGAGAATGAAAAGGTAAATGGGACGGAACCATGCAGGCTCGCGAAACACGGTGCCACCCGCCTCAAAGTGGTAGACCAAGTAAGAAATCAGAAATAATGCGGACGCCACAATTGCGCCAACCATGCAATTGCGGTGGGCATTCTTATAACCATTACGAATGAAGGCAAAGCCGGTCAACAAAAGGATGCCACTCAACCCATTGAGGGTTGCATTCAACGCGGGCAGATCCTCAAATTGCATACGACAGCTCGCTATTCAAAGGCGCTGCTGGAACCCGACGATTCCTTTTGTTGACTGTTTTCGTTGAGCCAGGTCTGGTATTCGGCTTGAGACTTCACTTCCAGTATCGCATTCATGTTGAAATGGCCCGGGCCACAAAGCTGCGCGCAAGTGATCTGATATTGTCCCTCTTTGGTCGGGGTGAATTTGATCGGAACGCTCATCCCGGGGATGGCATCCTGGCAGACCCGCATGGGATGAACCGCAAAGGAATGCACGACATCTTGGGAGCTGACATGAAGGATGACCGGCTTACCATTCGGGACAACCAGTCGGTTCAACTTGGTCATGTCGTCCGCTTGGCTCTGATTGACAATGCCAAACGGATTCGAGCTGCTTACCAGCTCCCGCTTCTGCTCGGCAAACTCCCCATCCGGCCCCGGATAACGAAAGTTCCATGCAAATTGCTGGGCCATCACATAGACCTCGGTTGCCTTGGACTCCTCGGGAAATTTCTCGACCGTGGTCGCCCATAGCGGGATTGAGAAACCGACCAACAGCACACCTTCGATCACCGCCACAAGGCCTTCCAGGTAGCTCGACGCATGGGTTCGCGCCCCATGGTAATCCGCCTTCTTACGCTTCGAGGCTCGAAAGCGATAAAGCGTATAGAGGAAGAAGGCCAGCCACCCGACAAACAGGGCCGCCATCAGCCAATGGGTATAAACAATAAAGTCGTCGATTTTCTCCCCATGCTCGGAGGCAAGCACAGGCAATTTCAACAGATCTTGTTTGATAAAACTTTCTATCGAGCTCATTTATCCTCGCTACAAAGAAAGGTTACGTTGAGAATTTCACTTACCGGCCGGCTCCAATTCCTTTTCCGATACCGACTCGGTCTCCCACGTCCGATTCGGCTTTGTCTCCTCGGCAAACGGAACAGCCCAAGGATCGTCATCGTTTTCGAAAACCGCGGCCATCGTGGATTCACGCTCGGCTTCCAAGGATTCCGCCGACACCAAGGCGCTACGCCTGGCCAGAAAAACCGTCACCCCGACAATGCCTCCCAGGACACTGATGATCACGAAAAGCAGCGTCATAATGCCCCATGCCATCCCTTGATTCATCGGGGCTTCGGGATTACCAAAACAGACGGCGCAGGCGCCCGCAGCGTTCGGCCACGCGGCTATAAGCCCGGCCCAGCCGCCCATCATCACTTGAATCCTTCGTCGGTGTATCATAGGTAACTAATCCTCTTGAGCTTCTTTAAAACGTATCGCCCGTAAACGATCAGTGTGGCCCCCGCCAACAGAGATCCGCCACCCATAATCAAATAGGATGGCTCCATTTGCTGCTGATACTGGTTAATCCCCCAGAGACCGAACCCAAATGCCAACAAGGTCGACACGGTCACAAATACTATATGAAACGCTTTCAGCGACATAGGCTAACTCACTTATTCCGGATCAAACCGCCGGAACGTCCGAATCCGCTGCAACGGTCAACAGCATCATCCCCAAGAAGAAAAACACGGTAAAGGCCAAGATTGCATAAATGGTCGTCTTTTCGGACATCAGATGCATGAAGTACCCTGCCACGAGAAAGCCCTTGGTGCACGCAATTACAAGACCGATCGTCATATTCCATGCCGCCCCGACATCGATCAAGCTTGCCATGACCGTCAGTACCGTCCCGACTAATAGCGCGCCGAAGACGAGCAGGTACGTTCGGATCTCCTTCTGAATTTCGTGTGTGTCGTTGCTCTCACTCATAAAGTCAGTTCATTCCTCTTACAACAAATAAAGCACCGGAAATAGGAAAATCCAAACCAAGTCGACAAAGTGCCAAAACAGGCCGCTGATCTCGATCCGGTTCGTGAACCGTTCCGGCTCCGTATGCCACATTTTGCTGCCGGGCCCCCAGAGATAGCCAATGACCACGGCGCCGCCGAAAACGTGGAGCGCATGCAGCCCGGTCAGGGTAAAGTAGATCGCCAGGTAGGTATTGAACCAAGGGCCATAGTTATCCATATCCTTGATCTCGGACCGTGCGATCTCGAATTCCTGATGGTGGCCCCCGCCACTCTCGGCGTGGCCGCTTTCGCTCCCGTGAGCCTGCTGCCCGGTTTCGCCATGAGTGCTTTCGCCGCCTTGAGCATTCTGCCCGGCTTTGTCTCCCCCGCCTTCATGGTCATGCTCATGATCATGTTGGTGAGCAGGCTGCTGATTCGGATGATCCCCCAGTTTATGCTCTCCTTTGACCGGCAGGATGGCCCCCTCAAGAACCACGTGCTTGGAATCTTGGCTCACCAGGTGTCCGTTAATCACGGTGCCATCCTTTTTGATAACCTCATAATGGGTAAACTTATCATTGTACTCGAATGACTTAATCACCAAGAATGTGAGTGCCAAGAGGATCGTGCCGGCTTGAAACAGTTTGAATCGCTTGAACTGATTCAGCTTAAGCGAGGCCCATGCCAAGACAACCGTCACACTCGACATGATCAGGACACAGGTATTGATGGTCCCGATTGGGATGTTCAACATCGTGCCCGGTTTTGGCCAGGTGCCTTCCGGAGCACCGACCCTTAGTAGGATGTAGGTCGAAAACAAGGCCCCGAACAACATTACCTCGGAAGCCAGGAACAACCAGATCCCAATCTTCGAATTGTACAAGCCGGTATCCGGACGCGGTTTGACTGTGTGTGGGATTTCCATGAACGATTACGTCTAAACAGTTTTCGCAGTTTGATTCTGTGGCAGAAAGTCTTCCTCACCCCCTGGAAGACTGTATTCGTAAGGTCCCCGGTGGATCTTCATCGGTTTTACGAAGTTGCCATGAGGCGGCGGCGTCGGCGTCTGCCACTCCAACGTCGTGGCGTCCCAGGGATTGTCCGATGTCACGGGGGCACCCTTTCGAATACTGTAAAAGAAATTGATGATGAACGGGATTTGAGCGATCCCGAGGGCCCATGCGGCCTGGGAAATCCCGATATTCATATCAATAAAGACATCGGGCAGCCCGACCACGGCGCCATCTCCCGGGCTGGCAGCTCCGGCATAGGTTGCGGCACCATCATACATCCGTCGGTGCATGCCGGCCATTCCTTGCGCAAACATCGGTTGAAACACGATGTTCATGAAGATGAGCGAGAGCCAGAAATGGAGCTTGCCCCAAAACTCATTCATCATCCTGCCGGTAACCTTCGGGAACCAGTAGTAAATGCCGGCAAACAAGGCAAAGATTGTCCCCGGAGCGACAATGTAGTGGAAGTGCGCGATGACGTAGTAGGTATCGTGCAAGTGGATATCGCTATAGCTGAATCCGAGCGGCAGCCCGGTCAAGCCACCGATCCCGAACATCGGCAGGAAGGCCAGCACAAAGAGCATCGGCGTATTGAAACGAATGCGCCCGCCCCAGAGCGAGACAAACATGCAGGTCAAAATAATGACAGAAGGAATCGAGATAATAATCGTCGTGGTCTGGAAAAAGGTGCTGATCTTGGTGCCCATGCCGGTGAGATACATATGGTGGGCCCAAACGATGAACGACAGGAAGCCGATCATCAGCACGGAGTAGACCAGCGACTTATATCCCCAAAGCGGCTTCCGGGTATTGTTGGCAATGATTTCCGCCACTATCCCCATCGCCGGCAGGATCAAGACATAGACCTCCGGATGGGCCAGGAACCAGAAGAGATGTTGCCAAAGGAGCGGGCTGCCGCCGCCGCTGATCTCTTCCGCCCCGGACGTCGCCAAGCCGGTCGGCAAGAAGAAGCTCGTCCCGGCCACCTGATCCATAAGCTGTAGCACCCCGGCCGCTTCGAGCGGCGGAAACGCCAAGAGCAAGAGAAATGCCGTCACAAACTGCGCCCAGACAAAGAAAGGCAACCTCATCCAGGTCATCCCGGGCGCACGGAGTTGGATAATCGTCGCGATGAAATTGACCGCCCCCAGCAGTGACGACGTGATCAAGAGCACCATCCCGATCAGCCAAAACGTCTGGCCACTGGTCGGAATAGTCGTGGCAAGCGGCGAGTAAGAGGTCCATCCGGCCTGCGCCGATCCACCCGGCACAACGAAACTGGTCAGCATCACCACCCCGCCCAGCACAAAGAACTGATAACTGGCCATGTTGATTCGAGGGAAGGCCATATCCGGCGCCCCGATCTGCAACGGGACCACGTAGTTGCCGAACGCCGCAAAGGCGAGTGGCACAATGGCCAAAAAGACCATTATCGTCCCGTGCATGGCCCCGAACATGTTATAGCCTTCAGCGGTCAGTGTCCCATTACTGATCGCGCGATCGCCCAAAACATTCCCCAATAGGTCCCCAAGGAGCGGAATCGGCTGTCCCGGGTAAGCCAACTGCCAGCGCATGAGGGCAACCAGAATAAACCCGAGTAAGAGAAAGCAAAGGGCGGTGATGCCGTACTGCAGGCCGATGACCTTGTGGTCGGTGGAGAACACATATTTCTGCCAAAAGCCCGGCTCAGCGTGGTGCTCGTGCTCGTGCTCATGTTCCACCGGTGCGTGGGTGTCGTTCGATCTCTTTGCCATGGTTCGGTTTTCGCTCTTGATTGCGTCTAAGATTGTTTAATGCGCCCCTTCAACCTTTGAATGCAGCCTGTGTGATTCAAACCTTATCAAATACCATCAATCCCAACAACAAAGGCAGATAGACGATTGAAATCAGGAATAGCTGCCTGGCCCGTCGAATTGACAATTGGCTCGCGAATCGGATTGCCGCGATAACAAACACGATCCCGAGCGCCAAGGCCCCGAAAAAATAGACTCGCCCCGCCAGTCCGAGCAAGGTCGGAAAGAGGCTGATCGCGAGCAGTCCCATCGTGTGACTCACGGTCTGGCCCCCGGTGCGCTTGCCTTCCTTGTCAATCACCGGCAACATCGCAAATCCTGCCTTGGCATAATCATCCCGGTACATCCAGCCTATCGCCAGGAAGTGTGGCAGTTGCCAGAAAAAGAGAATGGCAAACAATGCCCACCCTTCAATACTGAACTCTCCCGTCGCCGCGGTCCAGCCCATCAACGGCGGCAACGCGCCGGGAATGGCCCCCACAGCCGTATTAAGCGGAGTCAATCGCTTTAACGGGGTATAAACAAACAGGTAACTGGTCAACGTGATCGCCCCCAAAAAGCAGGTAAGGGGATTAACCGTTGCGGCCAGCCAACCAAGTCCCAGCACCGATGTGCCAACTCCCAGAGCCAGGACCGTATCCGGTCGCATCCGTCCCGACGGCAACGGCCTATCCGCGGTACGGACCATCCGACCGTCCCACTCTCGCTCCCAAAGCTGATTCAGTGCGGCGGCCCCCCAAGCCAAAAGAGCCGTGCCCAAAAGCGCATTCGTCAATATCCCGAGGTTCATGCCGTCACCGGCCCCGACATAAAAACCGACAACAGTGGTTAGCAGCACCAATGTCGTTAACCGCACCTTGACAAGGTCGCACAATACCGCCAAGCGACTCTTATCGCACGGCACGTATTCCTCGATTGTGGAGACGGTTGCTTCAGTCACTTTCATCCGATCGCTTTTTCGAGTCTACTTCAAAACCATGCAGTGAACAGCGACGATCTCTATGCGCTTGCCACATCGGCCCAATCACCGGCGGCGCCTTCGGCGCTCTTTTCGGGGACTGCCTCGGTGACAGTATCGCCGACAGCGAGACGCCATGTAAGCAGACTCAGCACAATGACGCAATTCAAACTTAACGCCCCGACAACGACATGCGCCGTGGCAATATCGGCGGCCTTGTCACTCCAGATTGTGATCGCTCCGAGCAGGGACTGAACCAACAACAGCAATGCCCAAACCCAACCCAGGCGCATCAGCAGATGTCTACCCCCGACCTGTCGATACAGTGTGCCGAGCAGGTAGCCGGCAAATCCAAGAATGACCAAAGCCATCACCCGATGGCCCATATGCAACCGGATTTGGTATGGAGCCACATCACCATAATCACGAACGTCCATTCGGTTCTGGTTGTAAACCTCGATCGAGGCCTGATCCATCGGCGGCCAAACATGCCCATAAGCCGACGGAAAGTCCGGGACCGCCAAGCCCGCATGCTCATGCCGCATTGTCGCCCCGAGCACCAATTGCCCGAAGATCAGTGCGCTTCCAATCAGGCCGAGAGAAAAAAATCTTCGTGGAACGCCGGAGTGTCGCTTCAAGCCGAGCCGCTGCCACCACCGGGACGTCCATAAGGCGATCAACGTCACGAGCGCCAAAAAGAGCTGGGCTATCGCCGCATGAAAAATTCCAAGCTCATCTTTTAAAAGGGTCACACGGAGCCCCCCCAGTATCCCTTGCCCGACAACCATCACAAACGCCGCCACCCCCAACCACCGAAGCCAACGCCGTGACTCCTTCAGCCACAGCCAGACCGCCAGGATAGTGGTCAGCAATCCGACAAAGGACGCAAAAAGCCGATGAGTGTGCTCGTAAAAGATCCCCCCGACCCACTGCGAAATCGGGAAGAGAAACATGTTATAGCCGTAGGTCGTGGGCCAATCCGGGACGGCCATCCCGGCCCCCTTGCTGGTCACCAATCCGCCCAGCCCGATCAACGCCAAGGCACAGACCGCCGTAAAGACGGCATACCGTGTGAGCCAAGGGTTGATCGTGTCTCGCTTCATCACCTCTTTTATGAAATAGAAACACCCCCTGCTGCTGCAGTCCCCCTGACCGCAGCAGCGTTGTACTCTTTTAACGTGGGTGCGTTAGTTTCCCTTCTGGTACTCCAGAGTAAAATCGATCTCGGCCGTATCCGAATCGCTCTCCAAGGTCACCTTCTTCCGGACCTTACCGAGCTTGCGATGATGCGCCTCGAGCACATAATCACCGGCCGGAAGCCCCTTGAATTTGAACTTCCCGTTCTTCTTCGTCACCGAGTGATACGGATGCGGGACCACATTGACGTAAGAGTGCATCCATGGATGGACATCGCACTTGAAGTGGAGGAAGCGCTTCGGCTCGTCAAAGGTAAATTCAAACGGGTCCGAGCCTTGCAACTGCACCTTGTTGAACTTGAGCTTCGGGGCGTGGACATTGTGCAGCACCGGATCCGATGTCTTCACCAAGAGCTTCTGACCGGTCTGCATGCTGGAAACATAAGGCTTGTAAATGCAGCCATCCTGATCAATGACATTCGGCTTTTCCGGTGCGGAATAATCCTTGTCGGGAACGCCCTTCTTGACGTAGACAAAGACATCGCCCAGCCCGTTTTTCTTGCCAACGACATAAAAGTCAACCACCGGCTTCTCCTCCGAATCGGAGTGCAGCTTCTTGCATTGCGGGCCAAACGGAATCTCGATCGGCTCCGGCTCTTCCCCTTTAAAGCTCACCTTACCCGTTATCTGGCCTGCAACAGCCTGGCTGCCGGCCAAAACCGACATCGCGCTCACCAACGCAACAACTTTAAATCTCATAATATCTCCTTTGGTTTGTCACCACTATTATCGTGTTTTACGTTATTTTCCTTACCATCCCCCCTCAGCCCCTGCAAGGGAATTTGTGAAATTTTTCACAAGCTCCTTTGAGGAGCCGACCGCCCCAACAGCGCAGGTAAGGTCGGCAATTCCCTGCCGACCGCCTTTGTCGTATTATTCCCAGCCTGACCGGGACGTCGTCCCCGACGTCCGGGAGCGGACCGCAGCGGTTTTATATTCAATCCGATTCAGGGAGACCTCCTTGGAGCATGCCGGCCCTTGCCACTCGGTGAATCGCAATCT
>JAHEOI010000309.1 GCA_018610125.1 Verrucomicrobiota bacterium | reverse complement strand
GATAGCGTGAGCGCGACGTGCAACATCTCCTCGACGTCGCCACATCGGGAGCCGACTCGGGCTCCTTGCCCATCGCGGAGCAGTGCATGAGCGGCTTGACGCCAGAGCGCGTCAGCAGAGTTGGCCGAATAGGTCTCCATGGATCGGCTGCCTGTTTGGCTCTTGTTTGTTCTCGAAATAATGGTTGATCCCCCATTTGGGCGGGAACCAAAGGGTTATCGGCGCTCGTCGCGCGGAAAATACCTGCTTGATACGGGTTCTGTCGCTCCGGCCTTTAATCTCGGGATGGTGCACACGCGCATATTTGTCGACTTCGCAGAAGAGGTTTTGGCAATCGATCAATTGCAGCGGGCGATCGCCTAGCCTTCGGAATGATATCCCCAACCGATCGAATTCCACGTCCTGACGCTCGGTCACCCAACGGATAATGTCGGCTTCATTGAGTCCGCCACGATCCGAAAAGCACTTGGCGATACCGTCCCTGGCGCCCGGGCCTGGCACGACGAAGCTCATTTCGTCAAAGTCGATAACGTCGGAATAGTTGAGGTCGATGGCCAACTGGAAGGCCAGGAAGGGGCCGACCGAGGGATAGCCGCGCAGAAGCTGGTAGACGTATTGCAACGAGTCCGCTTCCTGAACGCGTCCCGGCAATTGATCCTCCATCATTTGGGAAAGCATCGCCAAGTGATTTTCATGCTTGGTCCGATAGCCGTAGACCGAGCCCGGTGATGCCATGATGTAGGCGGAAGAGTAGATCGCTTGCCCGTGATGGCGTGCCCTTTCAAGGATCCGGGCGTAGCGCTTTAAATCGAAATGCGTCCAGGATATTTCGCCGAATTCGCGCTCCAAGAGCTCCCAGGTTTCAATCTTGTTGAAGAGCTTGAAGAGCAAGATGCGGAAGACGAGATCCTCCGGTTCCCAAGAGTGGTTGTAGATGACGTTCCGGATAAGGTATTGGCTGACGCGATCCGCGGCCCGGTAAGCGTTGGTGAAGCGATGCTTTTGCAGAACGGGATCGTCGGTCCAGGGAGGCGGCTCCCCGCGAAGTCTGCGGAAAAGGATTTCCTGTCGTTTCGCCGCAAATCGCCAGAGACTGTCATACACTGGGGTCGGCTCCAATGGGGCCGTTCGCGTCCAAACGGTGGGGCCGGAAGATTGTCCCCATCCTTTCTCAGGCGATGACGGGGAGGAAGCCGGGATCTTGCGTCGGTGGGGCCGCCTGTTCCGGACATGGGGAGACAGCTCCTTCCATACCGCATCGACCGCTTCGTTAAGCCCTTTATCGTTCGTGATCGTAAAGACCGTGGTGCGCTCTGCCTCTTCCGTGGCCAGGCGCTGGTAGAGGTCACGAATATGACGCGTTTTTGGATCCGTGGCCTGAAAAGGACGGTCGACAAGAAAGACGGCAAGCGGAGAGACCTGTTGCCAGTGATGCTTGGCCAGTTGACGCATCAAGTGGAGGGAGTGCTCGTCGGCTCCGTTTGCCCATCCATAAACAATCGTCGACCACCAGTAGCGATCCAATACGACCCAACGGTCTTGCTTGAGATGTGGGAGAATCTGCGATTGAATCTGGTCCACGTGCGCCGCGGCATGAAAAAGCTGAAGGCTTGTCGGATCGATTGAATCGATGCCGAATTGCGTCTGGTCATGATGAAGACGGTAAACGTGATCCCCGAGCGTGCCGGTTTCGGATCCAGGAAGGCTAATTCCCTCCGCAGCGATCCCGTCATCTCGCAGCCGCTGGACGATGGCTTCCGCCAACGAAGACTTCCCAACGCCATCGGGACCCTCGAATGCGATCAGTTTAGCGAGGCTCTTCTTCATGGTCCCTATTCAAGATTAGCCGCAATAAGGCGCAAGGTGCACAAAAACAAGACCTTTCCTTTTTCTTTTGCGTCTTTTGTGCATTTTTGCGGCGCCTTCGGCCTACCGATACGGTAACGGATTCAGCCGCAAAAAGGCGGGCGCAAATTTTTGAACCGCGGGCTCTTCGCGCTCATCTCTTCATCCGTGCAACGCTGTCATCCGCGGTAGAAAGATCAGCAAACCGCTCACTGATGGGCGCGGATTCTGTCGGTGAAAGCCGTTTGCCGCAAAGACCGTAACCGCATTTTCAGCTGTCATGGTGATGCTCGGTCATTCGTCAAGGAGATAGTCTCCAAGGAGATCGTTAAGTAACGGCGCGATATCCTGTGCCCCGTGCTCGACCGTGAAGACTTCGATGCCGCCTCCCTTAAGCTCGCGATAATAAACCTGATAATTGGGAAAGTCAGGCACAAGGCTGACCCGTAGGCCTGAAAGTTGAGGTAAGGGCGAACCAAAAGGCTTCCCAATACCTGGCATTTGAGCCAGTTTTTGGATTTGTGCTTCGACAGCATCGATAAAACGAACGGCGGCCTCAAGGTTGTCCGCCCGGATGTATTGGGCGTAGTCAATGATTCGTTGGTCAGCTTGGGGCCATTGGATGATCCTCCGGCTCATGCTTGGGGCTCCGATCCTTCGTCCTCAAACACCGCCTTGCGAATCGCCTCCCACCGTTCCGCGGTCATCTCGGCAGGTCGTTCGCCACTGTTGAGGATATCGAGCAATCTCGTCTCGATCCGTGCTCGAGCTTGTCGCTTCTGCTCTTCGCGAAGGAGGTGGCGGATGTATTCGCTCGCCGTGCTGTATCCTTCAGCCGCGGTTTGGTCCTCCACCCACCGTTTGAGCGGCGCGGGAAGCGAAATATTGATGGAAGCTCTCATGCTATGAGTATACCGATCTCGAACGCTGTGTCAAATTGTGTCACAAGCCGTGATCGTGGGGACGGTAAGCTGGGCAGGTATGACCCGCGCTTCACTGAGGTTCCGCTTCGCGAAAAGAGACGGGATTTACGAGCTCCGGGCCACTGTTGGCAACATGCAGTATCGCATGCTTTACTTTTTCCACGAGCAGAGCCGGGTTGTGATCTCGCATGGCTTCCGGAAAGAGCGCCAGGTGCCTGACCGCGAGATCGAGAAAGCCTTATTACGAACATAAAGGCGCGGTGGAGTATGAACCTACGCGCTATTCCATCGAGGCGACGAAATCATCTAAAAAGCAATCCCAAATCGACACCTTTGATTCCCTCTATCGGGAGTTTATCGAGGGGGATGCGGAGGAAGAACGGCTCTACCAGCAGGAATGGGTCAACGCGGACATCGCCCGGCAGCTCTATGAGCTCTGGGCGGAGGCGGGGCTTACCCAACGCGAGCTAGCAAAGCTCGCTGGCACCAGTGCCTCGGTCATTGCGTGCCTTGAGAATGCCGACTACCACGGACACTCGCTCTCAATGCTCTTGCGCATTGCGGCAGTGTTAAACAGACGCGTCCCCATGACATTCGTCGACACCGAACGCAAGACTCGTCAGCCGGCGGATCGATAAGTCGCTGTTATGACGTTTTCCTTCAGCCCGGAGTCTGGTGGGGCGTTTCGGGAAGCCGTCTCCCGGGGGGCGGCATAACCCTAAGATAGTCACCCGGCTCCGGGGAGGTCACGCTATAGCGGTGTGCTCCGCTTCTCGGAAGTGGTGGCAGCTTGTAGATCGTGCCATCGGAAACCAGCCGCTCAAGGACTTGACGCCGCCAAGTGGTGGTCGTATCGCGGAGAGGTTTTCGGATGGCTTGGTCAATCGCGGCAAGAGAGCGAGGGCCCTTTCGGAGCTGTTGCTCGATAAGACCGCTTGCATAGGTCTCTACCGGGCGATCCCAGTAACGGGGCACTTTGCCGCGATAAGGCGCAAAACGAAACACCCGCCCTTCATCAAGGAGCTGCTCAAGGATGTTCGAAAGCTCGCCTTTGTTGCGTCGATAAGGCCCCGTTAACGCCTTCACGGAGGCGAGAGAGTCATCGGCTCATGGGCGCGCTGCAGCGCCTTGAGGACCACAGCAACCACATCCGGATCTGTTGGCGAAGGGTCGTGCTCCGTATCCATGGCAATCCGAGGGAGTATCGTAACCTGCTTCAGTCAAGAGACCAATTTTTTTTGCGTCGGCCCCGGACCATTCACTTATCTGAAGACCAACACGAGGCGCTCAAACGCCATGCCGCGAGCTCCGACATCAATCGCCCAGCATATCCGGCAAGCCATTTCGGATTACCTCGAGCGGAGCCGAGCGAAGACGCGCCGTGGCGAGGAGATCGCCGCGAAATGTCAGCCTCAAGATCTGCGAGAGCTGAAGGATCACGATCGAGGGGATCGCGGAAGCGATTGAGAGATAAATCAAAGAAGCGCGAGTGTCACCGATTGCGTCTCAATCGCCTGGATGAAGCGGGAGCGGGTTCGGGACGGCATTTTTCAAGCCGAGCATTTCGATCGGGAGCATTTCACCCTGCCGGGATAGGTGACGTCGATAACGAATGACAAATGGGCAATTTCCGTTTCGCGGTCTTGCCACCTTTTGACAGCCCCACTCATTCGGGCCAAGCTTAGTCTCGTTCGCTCCCATCGAAAAGAATTCAACCGATCGACGCAGAACAGATGTCATGGCAAAGAAGAAATCCCAGCAAACACCCGACTTTCGCAACGTGCCGTTTAGGGAGTTGGTCGAGCAGGACGAAAGGTTGGCGGAGCTTCGCCGTCACTACGCCCGGAAGTCTACCAAGGAGCGTCGACACGCTGCCGACTGGACCTACCACGAATCGGCCGCCAGCGATATGTTCGGACGCGCGTTGTCCCGAGCCGGCCAAGATGCCTCGATGTTTGCCGAGGAGATGCCTCCCGGATTTAGAGCGCTGGCAATCGATTCCACCTTCGCCCCGGCGATCCTGACGGTGGGATCGATCGAATACCAAGTCGGTCGAAAAGAGGAGGCCCTCGCCCTCTTCCGATCGTTGTTCGAGCTGCCTAAAGGCACCGAAGATCTCGAGACCATTCTCGACAAGGCGAAAAGCTGCCTGATCGATCAAGATGATTACGAATCGGCGCGTGCGCACTTTGAGGCGGCTTGCTCGGTCTTTCCCGAAAGCACGTTGCTGCTCGATGGCTGGGGCTACACCTTGTCCAAGTTAAACCGATTGGAGGAATCGCTCGAAGTCCATAGGCGAGCGGTTGCCGTCGCACCGAACGACCCGGAAATGTTGAATGATCTGGGCTGGACCCTCGGCCTGATGGAACGATATGACGAAGCCGAGGAGGTGCTCGGGAAGGCAGTGGACCTTACGCCGCCGGACTATGACCGCCCTTGGCACTCCCTTCAGGAAGTCCGACGGCGAAAGCAAATGCGCAGCACTTGACAAGTGGAACGGGCGGAAGCGTCCAATGAGCGTTTTCACAAGTGTCCCGGTCCGAAGAAATGATGTCTGAGGGTCTGAGTGCGCCCCGGGCTAGCACAACGGGTAAACGAAGCGTTTAAACACGGCTGGGCACCACGTTGAGCCCTTCTCTCTCTGCAACCTTGCGTTGTCGCTCATCATAGCTGACGAACTGTAAGGGCTTCAACAGAACCGCGTAAGCCACATGTTGGATGTCGAGCGTCCGGCTCCCGATTTCCTGCGTACAACGGACGATTTCGAAAAATTTTTCAATCCAAGTCAACCGGTCCAAACCAGGGAAAAAGTAAAAGCCTTCTCGTCGCCTCTTTCGAAATCGCTCCATCTGTCTTTCGGCATCCTCTGCAGAAATTTCTCGCTGAAACACCTTAATGTAAAGTGCGTTCACGAGCTCCATCTCCTGAAGTTCCCAAATGGGCAACGGGTCATCCTGGCTTATCACCCAGCCTTGGACATCCTCTGATCCTGGCTCTCGAATGTAGAGCTTAACCAATGCACTCGTATCGAGGTAGATCACCACCGCCCCTCTCGATCTAGCCCCACCGTGTCAGCACCGGTTCTTCCCTTGCACGGCAAGGCAGTCGCCAAATGGTCATCCCATTTAAGAACCTTCTGTGGTTGTGCAGGCACAATCCGGGCGGCGGGTTTACCGCGATTCCGAACCTCAAAGCTCTCGCCTTGGGCCACCTGACGCTCGATCTCCGCCCAATTGGCCTTCATCTCTCGCACCGAAACCACTTTCATTGCCTGGACGGTACGTTGGGTTTCACGTTTTGTCAATCTCAAGAGTTTCGATTCGTGACTCCCTTAGGTGGGCTCCAACCGTCCACTGCCCCCCACGGCTCACTCTCGACTCCACTTAGGGGGGCACTCTTCCTTGACCCTGGGTTTTTTGCTGCTGAGGAAAGCCGGAGAAGCACGAAATGCCGCAATGCGGCCAATAGAATCACCCCACGCACTATCCGCTCGCTTCTCGTCAGCACCTTGACAAACCCTAAGGGCGTGGTGGTATAAACCGGGCATGGACAGAAAAGGTTATCAGGGGCAAATCCGGAAGCGGATCTGCCTTAGCTCGCGTAGTGTCTTCCTGCGGAAAGGTTGATTCCCCAGTCTACCGATAGAATTCCTTCCCCCCAACGTCTCGAGCAGACGTTCAGTACCACTCGATCAACGAATCCGCGGAATCAGCCACGACATGTATTTCGACGACCACAAAGTCATGGAAACTCTCGTCGACTGAAACAAACGGGGCTCCGCCACACCGGGCTTGCCACCGGCCATCAATCGTTCAGAAAACTCTTGCATAACCACGTAATGAACCCCGTTGATTACAGCTCGTTCAGACCTCTGTGCGCCAGCGGAGGGCTGAACGATTGATCAGACTCCCCAATTTAGGACTGCAACACCCGGATATAAATTATTTGAATTCCTTCGAGTCGCTCGCCAGGGGGGTGAACGCCGGGGTGTATGACGAGGGTATCGGCAAGAGGGCGAGGGGTAGTTATGTGGTGAGGAATTGGAAAAGATTTGAGGATTATATCAAGGACTATAGAGCTAGGAAGGGACGGCAGAAAGCCTGGCGTGAATGGGAGAGGTTCGCCAAAAGGTGGCAAGGTGATGAAACGGAAGAAGTATGAGGTGATGGGCTGGTGCTTTTTTGCAGGGGGAGTCCTCCCTTGATGAGCTCGATATCTCATCGCAATCGTGCGCAAGTGGGAGGCGCACCACGGCTGCGCAGTGCTTCCGGCGTCGGCCCTTGAGTTAGCACTTTACGTAATACTGGCGGGTTGATTAAGATGCGCCCTGAGGAGCTGTGCAAGTTGAATTTTCGGGGCTATCCATCATGTCACGGGCCGAATCCTGGGGAATTGGAAAAGAGAGTCGGATTTTCTTTTGCAGGATAATCGCGATGGGCTCGGTTTTCTGAAGCGCCTTGGGGGAGGCGGCCGGGAGTTGGAAATCCGACTCTCCCCAGTGTTAATTCGGGTAAAGGACGCCGTCCCGTCGTGTGGAACAAGACAGTGGAGGCAACCGCTGACCCGCTCTGCAGCTGGGACACGCTCAGCAATTCGATATATCTCGGAGCACCGTCGCGTCGCTGCCGGTCAGCGATGCCTCAGTTTTGACGTTGGGCAAAATGGGCTTTCCATGAAGCATACGGTCGGGTAACGTTTCTTGGTGCCAGTGGTATTTCGACACCATGGGTATCGGTTTTTCTTTTTCAGTCGCGCAGACCAGGAACCCACCCATGTGCATGTGGAGAGCGCTGAGAAATATGCCAAGTATTGGCTGGATCCGGTGCGTTTGGCGGAATCCTACGGTTTTCGGAGTAGAGAGCTGAAGGAAATTCGTGAGTTGATCGAACAAAATGAGAACCTGATCAGGAGCAAATGGGATGAGCACATCGCACGCCACAGACAGAGCCAAGGCGGAAGCCAAAGCGATTGACGTTGAGATCAGGGATAACTCAATCGAGGTCACGTTGGCAGACGGGCGGCGCGTGAGCGCGCCACTGGAGTGGTTTCCTCGACTGCGCGACGCGACACCGGAACAGCAACGAAACTGGAGGTTTATCGGCCCGGGCATCGGCATGCATTGGGAGGACATCGACGAAGACGTTTCCGTACGGAGCCTTTTGGCCACGGGTGAATAATCACCCAACAAGCCGGGTGGAGCCAAACCGCCGGCCCGCATTGCAGTTTCGAGTTGCCAGGTGAATTCAAATATTCATAGTGGATCCGTGAGCTCGGTGTCGGCGGCGGTCGCTCATCCGGATCGTTCGGCAGTTTTAGGAGGCCTCCGGGAGTCAGGTACCAGAAATCAATTTGAAAGCCCAACTAATCCAAAAAACGAGCGAGAACGAGGCGGAGCACATCAATGCCAAGGCCGAATTGGCCTCGAACGAGGCGGAGCTGCCGCCGTGACTCGGTCCGTGAAAGGTTGGACTATAAAGCTTAAACGCCGATAGCCCGAGTAGTCCATCCGAGGTGTTCGACTGTTTGACGCCCATCTATCGACGGGGTCAGGAACCTTGTTGGTCGATGCCGCGGATGGGGGCCCGGTTGAGCTCGTCGGGGCAGCCCTCAGAAAATTGATTTTCGCGGCCTAAGAAGTCCGCCAGTGTGCGCACAAAGGGGTGAAGGATGGCCGGGTCAGTTACTGGCTGGAACCCAAGCAATACGAAGTCACGAGATTTCGCGAGAAATGGAGCCGCATTGCCAACGGTTAAGCCGAGAGAGGGGAGCTGCCTGACGTGTGAAAATTGATTGATGCTCTCGAGGAATAAGAGACTGTGAGCAGGAGCATACTGGCACTAGGGCTCTATCTCAATACACGGATCAGCCCTCCGGTGATGATATCGAATCGTTTAAACCCGGGGTCGCGAGCAAATTCTCCTTTGTGATCGGGGTTACATCACAACGGGAGAGGATGGCCTCTTGGGCCAAGGGCTCCGGGAGACACTCCGAGAATTTGAGTTGGTCGACGAGCTCCTTGGAGACGGGAAGTTTGTTCAGGAGGTGCCCATCGGCGACGAGATGCCTGAACGTTTCTTCGATCTTGGCGGGGGAGACGTGAGCTGGAATTGAAAGCTCGAAGTCGTTCCAATTGACTTCGACATCGAGCTCTGACATGAGAAGGGCGGCAAGCAGTTGGTTAACCTGAGCACCGGCGAAGGTCACCCAGCGTACTCGATCTTGGCCGGCATCGGAAAAGATATGGCCCATCATTCGAGCCGTCTCGCCCATTTCTTCGCGTCGATTCGTAATCGCGTCCGTGGCCCGCTTTGACCAACGGTCAGGCGTGGTGTCCGAGAGAAGGACTTCGCGCACCTTCCGAGCGACATGGAAGGTCAGTTCACGGGGACTTCCCTTCCAACGCACTTTTCCCCCGATTCACTTGGAGCGACGTAGACCTTGCGTCCTTTCCAATCAATTTCTTGAATCTCCCAGTTGCGCCCTGCCAGGATAATGGGATGCGTCCGCTCACAATCTTGGCCGCCGCAATGAGACCCAATCCAGGGTACCGATCGGCGTCTTTCCTCAACGTAATAACTGGTCTCGTGCAAATCAATCGCCTTGTTGGCATAAGAGCCTTGAAGAAAGACTTCTGTGTTATGGGCCTTCAGTGTGTCGCTGCTTTTGATGGCGTTTCCGGACAGCTGATCTGTCATTTTCGCAACGCTCCTCTTCGCTCTTGCCTGGAGCCTTGGCCCATTGTCAAAATGGTTCCTCCCAGTCTGTTGCCATAATCAAAGGTGTGCCCGGTAACGGTTGGTGTGTGATAGCGATCAGTCAGGGTCGGGGAGTCCGTTCCCAACCGACGAAACGTACTTCCAAGCGTTTGTTCAATGCCTTCGCTATGCGCTGGAGCATGGATAGCGAGTGCCCGCGGTAATCGGCATCCTCGAGTCGCGAGATGGCCGAGCTACTGGTTCCCACCAATCGTGCGAGCTCCCTCTGCGTCAGCCCGGCTTCCTGCCGGATTTGGTAAATCTGCTCGGCCACCTCAGCGTTGACGAGCTCTTGCTGGACGCGGCGTTCCCGTTCCGGGTTGCCGGATATGTAGCGCTCATGCAGGAAGTCCCAGAGGGCTTCCGATTTCGGTCTTTGTTTGGTTCTTGTGCTCATAGGCCTTCGAATGAATGTGTGCTCGGGGCTTTGGCAAAGCGCTGCTTGCGCGCGAGCGCCCGCTCAATTTCCTTCTCCGGCACCGTTTGCTCCTTCGCGACCCCGTGGGAGATTACTGCCCTGCCCCGGCCGTGGAAGAAGTAGAGCATCCGATAATTGATCTTCCCGAACCGCACGCGGAGCTCGTAGATCCCGCTGCGCAACAGATCGGCGTGGGGTCGCCGGAGCTCGTGTCCTCGATCCATAAGCAGCCGGATCCGCGCTAAACATTTGTCTTGGGCTTCCGGGGAAAGGGAGTCAAGCCACTCGAGCATCGGGACCGTCCCGTCTTCCTCCCGAAACCACACTACCCTCGCACGTGGCATGATACCCCTTTAGCTTATCAATTTTGAGAAGCTCGTCAATCCCCCGAACGGGTTTTCGGTCAATGATCGCGTAGCAATCCTCGCGCGGCAACCTCTAAGCGGGGTTGACGTGCTTGGGCTCATCCTGCAGTGGGAGCTGTTCCGAGAAAGTCCTTCACCGGACTCCAAGCAGCTCACTCCCGCCGTCGAAGCCATCGAGGCGAACTACGAACAAGGCTTCACGGGCGTCGGAGGCGACCGCGGCTTTGACACGGCCAAGAATCGAACCTGGCTCCAGGATCGGGGAACCAATGGCTGAGAAACGCAGTGGCATCGCGTCCGGCTATGATCCAGACGATTTCGGCAAGGGCAAAGGCTGGATTTAAGGGCGGCAGTCGTCGGCTCCGTTTGCCCATCCATAAACAGTCGTCGACCACCAAAAACGATCCAATACGACCCAACGCCCTTCCGTAAGTCGGGGAAGGATCTGCGATTGAATCTCGTCCACGTGCGCGGCGGCATGAAGGAGTTGCAGACTCGTTGGGTTGATCGATTTGATGCCCAACTGGACATGGTCATGATGCAAGTGGTAAACATGATGGCCGAGCGTTCCCGACGCGGATCCCGGGAGGCTGATGCCCTCCGCGACGATCCGTCCATCGCATAGCCGCTGGACGATGGCTTCCGCCAGCGAAGACTTCCCAACGCCATCGGGACCCTCGAACGCGATCAGTTTACCGGGGCTCTTCTTCATGGTCCCTATTAATCTTGTCATAAGTTCTTGCATCATCTTGTGAGCCGTGAGGCCGCAAATTCATGTTGCGTCCTCTCTATGCAAGAACTTCTGCAATCATCAACATTCAAGATTAGCCGCAAAAAGGCGGGTATGCACAAAAAATAAAACGTTTCTTTTTTTTGTGCGACTTCTGCGCATTTTTGCGGCTGTGTTTCCCTTACCAACCCGGTCTCTTGCGTCCATGCTCCTCGCGGCGCTCCAACGATTTCAGGAAGGCCAAGATCCGATCCCGATCCTCCGGACTCAGCTTGGCCATCTCTCTCGCGGCGACTGCTACGTCTTCAGGCAATTCACCCTGTTCTTGTCCCAAGAGCCAGTTGGCTTGAACGTGATAGTGGCGGGCGAATTCAAGGAGCTCATCCGTCGAGACGCGCTGCCTCAAAACGACAAGCGGATTCATCAGGCACTTGGACGATTGCGGGCAGGGTAAGCTGGACAGGCATAACCCGCGCTTCACTGAGGTTCCGCTCCGCGGAACAAAGAGAAGAGGTTTTGAGGGTTGTCTGAATTGGAAGGCCCAAGAGAACCGAATCTCGTCGCCTAAATCTTGACTTGTAAAACCGCTCACTTCTTATGTACCCCCCGAACCCTGAAAGGGTTCCGCCTCAATCACTCAACGTTCGAGTTTCTGAAGAGCATGCAGAGACACCCAGTGGGCAGGATCCTTGTCGTCGATCTTGGCCGTGATGTCAGCGCGAGTCTTCGAATCCTGCTCGTGCCGCAGATGGACCAAGTAAGCAGCCAGTTGATTCTGGTCTTCTCGGGGCAACTCGGCGACCTCCTTCTTGATTTCGTCGAGATTCATGATGCCAGCATACCACATCGGGCGTGCACGGCAAGAGAAATGGAATCTCCGGATCGGGAGGATCTTTCCGCCGGCCTCACCCAGTTGCTTCAAAAGGTTCGGCATCAGACGCTACGGTTGAGGAGGCTGTGAGAGTGTTTGGGTCACCAGTCACGCCCTTGGCCGTCCGAACGGATTCGGTCGTGGAAACCCTTGCGGGGGACGAGCAACTTAATCCGAGAGACTATGGGCTTGAGTCGACTTTTAAGAATGGGGATCCTCGTAGCCAGCCCCGATGGATCAATATTTGGGATCAGGATGATCTTATAGCATGGCCGGTGGAACCGCTGATAAGGAGCAATGGCAGTGGCGAAAAAACCGTAGAGGATGTTTATGTGGACGTTTCAGATTGGACGACGAAGGTTCATCAGAAATATTGGCAATCGGATAAGGTCCACGAGGAGCTTGCAAAACGGTGGTGAATAGAGCGGCCCTGATTTCTCAAGGAGGCAATCCGGGCTGTGGCAAAAAAATGCAGGAATAGCACACGTTTTGTGCGAGCTCGTGGGCATCGCTTGGGTGTCCCCTGATGCGCACCTTTACGCTCCCATGGGAGGGGAGAATTGACGTCGAGACAGCAGAGATCGGGTGCGCTTTTCCCTTCCTGGACCCTTCCGAGGGGGAGAGGACCGAGGTGAAGTGACGGTACATTCGTAATCCGTTGCCGTTCTTCGGTGCTCACCGGAGGGCAGTTAGGTGTGTGCCTAGAATTGTAATCTTGGCGGCCCACGATGCAGCAAATCCCTTCGGCCGCACGAAGAGCTTCTCCCCGGACGGATGGCATTGCTGCACCGCCGGCGCCAACGAGTGGGCCTATTGCCGGTAGAGCTCTGAAAAGCGACTGTGTGTGTAGCCGTTAAAGCTGTCTTTGATTTACTCTTGCCGAAGGAGCTTTAGGGTCACTCTCTTGCGCCCAAGCTCGTTGCGGCCCGTTGACCACTCCGACAGCGGCGGTATCTCTTCTGAAGTGGGAGTCACGCTCGTTGCACGGCTGGGAGCCTTGCGTCCGGTTCTTCACCCCCCGGCCTTTTTTCTCATGCTACCACTCTGGTAGCCGCCGACGGACTGTCCGAATTTTCCCGTAACGCTGTCCGAATTCCGTTGGGGTACGCATGCGGCCTATATCGACTCTTGCCTGACGGTCCTGAAAACATGCGGTTGATTCAAAACGCAGCCGATTTTCTTTTCCTATTGTCCCGGCCTCGCGGTTCTCACATTTCTTCCAGCGCACCGGCCATGTCGATGGGGCGCGAGAATGTAACGCCCTGGATTGTCTGGCCGAGCAGATGCCCGAAATCCTTTTTGTCGCCGGTGACGAGGTAATCGCAGTTATGCCGGATCGCGGTGCACAGAATGGGGGCGTCCTTGTCGTTGAGCTCTACCGGAAGCCTGAACGTGACCGAGCGCACGATTTCGATCGGCTCGGTGATGGTCTGGAATGTCTGCTGCCATTTCGGGCGCTTGGCCCGGATATTCCGGCGGGCTTCCTCAAGCGCCAGGTTACTGCTGACGGGATGCGCTTGCCGGCCTATACGCCGGATCAATTCATGGAATGCGCTCTCCGGATTGCTTCCCGAGAAGAGGGCGTTGGCGTCGAGGAAGATCCGCTTCAAGGTTCCGGCATCCCGAGCTTCTGCCGCAGAACCTCTTCATCGGACGTGAATTCGGCGATGCGCTCTTCAGTGTACATCTCGATGGGGACGCTGACCGCAGGCCGCAGAAGGATCCCTTCGGGCGTTTCTTCGGCAATCAGTTCATCGTCCTGTTCCATACCAAAGGCGCGGCGCAGCTTTGCCGGAATGGTGATGGCTCCCCGGCGGCCTATGGTAATCTTCTCGCTCATAGTGTCAGTATGGCCGATTTTCCGACATTCCGTCAAGTGGACATGATCGTACATGATCGTGTGTGACCTTTCGCCGCACCCCTGGCGGCTTATCGCGGCCCTCTTGAAACGGGAGTTACGTTCAAGAACCACGGCACGACTGGCCACCTCATGCTCCAAAGCCACAAGCTGAAAGGCACCTAACACGACAGCGACAGTTTTGGACTTGCGCCCTTTTTGAGAGTGGTTTAGCCTGAGAATCAAGTGAAAGGCGCTGGGTCGGAGACGAAGAAAACGTGGGTTATCCGCGGACGGAGGATTACGTCCTCTGATATCGCGGCGGCTCGAGGTGTTGTCGAAGAGTTTTTCGGAGAAGGTCGCAATCGGATCGCCTCCGAGCTGGCG
>JAHEOI010000308.1 GCA_018610125.1 Verrucomicrobiota bacterium | reverse complement strand
GGTCGCAACCGGCACCGCCGATCCGATGATGGCTTTGACGATGTCTCGCGTCGCGGCGTCCAACCCGCCGGGTGTGTCCATCCGGATGATGACGACCTCCGAATTGGTTTCCTGCGCGTGGCTAAGCCCGCGTTTCAGATAATCCGTCGTGGCTGGGCCGATTGGGCCATCGACTTCAAGGAGCAACGCGTGGGGCTCGGTCGCCGTGCTCGGACATACCGAGGCAAGCCAAATGATCGGGAGGGCGATATGGAGGCACCTCCGAAGTCGCGTCATCCGAGCTGCTCAGGCTAAGGTTCCCATTACTGTCCATTCCCGGAACGTTGGCCGGATTCGGAGGTTGTCTCTTCGGATGTCGCCTCTGTGTCCGGCTCGGTCTTCTTTTCCTCTTCCTTCCGGGGTGGTTGGATGGTTATCGAATCGGCGTGATTGGCGGATTCGGTCTTCCGATAGGTAACGCGGACGCGATCGTCCGGCTTGATCTCCTTAAAACCGAGACTCGACTCGCCCTTTGTAATCGTGGTTTCCTTCGTCACATGGAGCGTGACCGCGTCCCCGTTTTTGACAGTGAGGCGGTTTTCGTCTCGGTTGATGCTTGTAACCTTGCCCGCAACGGTTGATCCGTTTTGAAGCCCCTTTGCCTTCTCTTGCAGCTCTTGGACGCCCTTCTGAGCTGCTTCCACCACGGCGGTGGCGTCTTCCCGAAGGCGATTCTGGTCGATGGTCATCGTGACTTTGGTGGTCGTATTGGTTGATGCGCTCTTCTCATTGGATTTCATCGAGAAGCTGAACCAGCTCCGCCAAAGCCCAATCGCGAGGACCACCACGATAAGGACAAACAGCAATTTTAAGAGCCCGCCAATCTTTCCGGTTGTGCCTGTACCCATAGATTCCCCTGTATGCTAGGTTTTGGTTGAAGACACGTTTCCACCGTCTTCGACGGTCAGCCGGTGTCAGAACCGTAATATCCCACAACGGCCCAACCGCTGGCAAGGCAATTTTTGCGCCATCATGCCTCGGAATCCTCGAGAAAGGCCCTGAAGAGCTTGAGCATTCCAAGAGTGAGTCCGATACAACCGATTACGATGAATATTTCAACAATGCCGATCATAAATAATTGCCTTGTTCCTAAAACCTCAGGCCGGGAAGATCAAGGCTTTTTTCTTTGATCAAGCGCTTTTGAGCCAATAAAATGAGAAGCTATGTCGTGCGCCTCCGAGAAGCCCCTCAAAGTTCAATGACAGGGAATTACCGCAGGTTGGAGACACGAGAGATGAAAATCCACAGAAATTGACAATGAATGAAGCGTTTCCAGGGGATAGCAATGACGACAGCGGAGACCAAAGGGAGATGGGTCGTTCGACGTCATTTTATCGTTCGCTTGTCGACTTGCTGCCGCAAAGCGTCTTTCGCAAAGATAGCAACGGATGCTTCACGTATGTGAATCGCACCTTCAGCGACCAACTGCGCCAAGCCCCGGAGGCGATCCTTGGTAAGACCGATTACGACTTCTTCCCCCGGTCCTTGGCTGAAAAATACCGAGCGGACGACAAGTCTGTGATGCAAAAACAGCGATCGTTGCAAACTGTTGAGACCCATTCGTCCCCGAGCGGCGAGGAGCAGTATGTGCAGGTGACCAAGGTTCCGATCTTCAACAGCCGGAATGAGGTTGAGGGAATTCAGGGGATCTTCTGGGATGTGACCGATCGGGTTTTGGCTCAAAAGGCGTTGGCTCGGCAAGAGCAATTTTACCGGAATGTCATCGATACCGATCCCAATCCCATTTTTGTCAAGGATAAAGAAGGACGGTTCATTTTGGTCAATGAGGCGAATGCCGCATTCAATGGGCTTAGTCCGAACGAGATGATCGGTAAGACCGACGCCGAGGTGAATCCAAATCCGGACGAGGTGCGGAAATTCCTTGCTGATGACCACGAGGTGATGACCACGGGCAAGGAGAAGGTTGTCCCTGAAGAGCGGACGAGCAATCAGTCCGGGGAAGTGCGGTGGTTCCAGACCGTGAAGCGCCCCCTTATCTCTTCGGATGGCGAGCTTGAAGGGATCCTCGGCATTTCAGTCGATATCACGCAGCGCAAGCGTGTCGAGGAGGAATTGAGCCTTTCGGAAGAACGGTATCGCTTCCTGTTCGAGCGCAATCCGAATCCGTTATTTCTTTATGATGAGGCATCGCTGCAATTCCTCTGGGTCAACGAGGCGGCCATCCAGCATTACGGTTATACCCGCGAGGAGTTTCTAAGAATGACGATCAAGGACATCCGCCCGGAAGAGGATGTCCCCAAGCTGATTGATACGCTTGAGAATCGGGACGCGAGTGATTCCATTTCCGGTACCTGGCGTCATCTCAAAAAAAACGGCTCGCTGATTTACGTCGAGGTTTACTCCAACCGCATCGACTTCCAAGGCAAATGGGTCCGATTGACCTCGGTCAGCGACGTGACTGAAAAGCAGGCGCTCGAGGAGCAGCTTCGCCAGTCGCAAAAAATGGAATCGGTCGGTCAGTTGGCAGGCGGTGTCGCCCATGATTTCAACAATCTACTCACTATCATACAAGGCCATGTGACGCTTTTGCGCAACAAGGTCGGAGCCAACGAAGGCGCCCAAAAATCGGTTCGGGCGATCTCGGAGGCTTCGGAACGGGCGTCCAGTTTGACCCGCCAGTTGTTGACGTTCAGTCGGCGGAAGCAGATACAGCCGGCGGTTATTGATTTGCATGAGGTGATTAATGGAATGAGTGAAATGCTTCGTCATGTGTTGGACGAAGACGTGGGACTCAAATTGGATTGCGGCACGAATGTGCCGTTGATCTATGCCGATCCGGGTATGATCGAGCAGGTGATTTTGAATCTTGCCGTCAATGCCGGGGACGCCATGCCGAACGGCGGCGAGCTTGGCATCGAAACCAAATCGGTGAGTCTCAGTGAAGACGATGCCCAGCAGATGCCTGAGCTGAGCCCGGGTTGGCATGCGTGTTTGCAGGTTAGCGATACGGGCAAAGGCATTCCTCCGAATGATTTACCGCATTTATTTGAGCCGTTTTTTACGACCAAGGAAGTTGGTAAAGGGACCGGTTTGGGCCTCGCGACGGTTTATGGGATAGTCCGGCAGCACAATGGCCGAATCCAGGTTGAAAGTGATCCCGGCCGGCTGACGCGCTTTACGATCTATTTTGCGGCCGCGCCGCGACAAGAGCTCAATCGTGGGGTGGAAAGTAGCCAAGCCACACGTGACAAGGGAGAGGGGACAGTGCTGGTTGTCGAAGACGAAGATTCGTTACGGGAATTGGTGTCCGAGGTCCTCACGGAACAAGGTTACCGGGTGTTTTGCGCCCACTCGGGGGAAAGCGCGATGGAGGTTTGGAAAAAAGCGACGCCGCCGATCGATCTCGTGGTCACGGATTTGGTTATGCCTGGCAAGGTAAAAGGAGAGCAGCTTGCCAATGAGCTGTTACACGAGAAGCCGGATTTGAAGGTCGTTTACACAACCGGGTACAGTCGGGAAGTGTTCGAGGGGAAAAACCTGACGCTGAAAGAAGGGGTGAATTTTCTCCAGAAGCCTTACCCCCCGGATGAGCTGACTCAGGTTATCCAGAATCGGCTCGGAAGTGCGGGAGCAGGAGAGTAACGACGCGTCGCTGCATACCCGTCAAGGCATGGCTCAGTGGTTGCTCGCCGATCACATTATGCCGGCGTACCGGCGAGCACCTTTCGGAGAAATCTCCCGGTATGGGAGTGCCGATTTTTCGCGATGGCTTCCGGGGTGCCTTCAGCCACGATGTGTCCCCCGTTTTCACCGCCTTCAGGGCCGAGGTCGATAATCCAGTCGGCTTCGGCGATCAAGTCGAGGTTGTGCTCGATGATCATCACTGTGTGACCGGCGTCAACGAGCTTTTGACAGACTTCCACCAACCGCCGCACGTCGGCCATATGGAGTCCTATCGTCGGTTCCTCAAGCAAAAAGAGCTTCCGCATCGGCTTTCGACGGCGGAGTTCGGGCGTCTCTTTCAATCCGGAGAGAAGGTGTGTGACGAGCTTTAGTCGTTGGGCTTCACCGCCGCTGAGGGTGGGGCTGTTTTGACCCAGCTTGATGTATCCGAGGCCGGTGCTTTCAAGCGCCTCAAGCGGATGACGCACCTTTGGGAAGGTTGAAAAGAAGTCGAGGGCTTCGTTGACACTCATCTCGAGCACATCGCTGATATTCTTACCGTTGAGCTCGATATCCAGCGTCTCTTGGTTGAAACGGGCTCCGTGGCAGGTTTCGCAAGGAACGTAAGCCGGCGGCAGAAAGCTCATTTCCATTTTGATGATGCCGGCGCCTTGACACGAGGGACAACGTCCCTGCGCGCTGTTGAAGGAAAACCGCCCTGGGGTATAGCCCCTTAATCGGGCTTCCGGGAGCTGGGAGAAGATGCGGCGAATTTCGTCGAAGAACCCGACGTAAGTGGCTGGTATCGACCGGGGAGTCCTTCCGATCGGCGATTGGTCGACTTCATAGACCGCTTTCAAGTCCTCGTGCCCCGAGACCGTTCCGGATTGAGGGGCCGTCCCTCCTTTCTTTAACGCTGCGTGGACCGTGGGCAAAAGGCAATCCCGAATCAGCGTGCTTTTACCCGAGCCGCTGACACCCGTCACGACGATCAACCGGCTCAACGGGAAATCGACTGTGATATCCTTGAGGTTGTGCCGAGAGGCCCCTGTGAGTCGCAAGGTGGAATGGGATGCCTCGGCAGGTGCGTTCTTGACCGTATTTGTCTTACGGGCGGCCGTTTTTCGGGATAAACGAGAGACGGGACGCCGTTCTCCTCGCTCCGGGAACGTCGGATGCACACGAAGGCATTGGCCGGTCACGGAGTTGTCATCGGCCAATAAATCCGAGAGGGACCCCGAAGCGACGAGTTGTCCCCCATGGATACCGGCACCCGGACCAAGGTCGATGATATGATCCGCCTGCCGCATGGTCTCCTCGTCGTGCTCGACAACGACGACCGAGTTGCCTCGATCTCGCAACCGGTTCAGCGCGGCTAAAAGGCGAACGTTATCTCGGGCGTGCAGGCCGATCGTCGGCTCATCGAGGATGTAGAGGACTCCACTAAGGTTGGATCCGAGCTGAGCGGCCAGGCGAATCCGTTGTGATTCACCGCCTGAAAGCGTGGTGACCGCGCGTCCGAGCTCAAGGTAGTCAAGCCCGACTTCGTTCAGAAACGTGAGGCGTTCCCGAATCTCAGGGAGGATATCGCGGGCGATGCGGCCTTCTCTCCCCTTAGGCTTGATTTGCTTAAAGTAAGCCAGGGCATCTTGAACGGACATGCGGGCGAACGTATTGATCGTGGGTGCCTTCTCGGGATCTTTAAGCGGGTGGCACGAGTTGAGGATCAGCCGCACCGAGCGTGCGGTCGGATTTAAGCGCGTGCCCTGGCAGTCGATACAGGTCTCGTGCTCATCTTCTTTCCAGTGAAACCAAGTCTCTTCGACCGCATCCTCGCTGCTTCCTCGGTCGACATCCGGCACATGGAAACGTACCCCGAACCCGCGGCACGTCGGACACCACCCTGTCGGTGAGTTATAACTGAAATTCTTGGGATCGAGCTCCGGGAGCGAGCGTTCGCAACGGGGACAGGTGCGTTTTGTGGAATGGACTGACACACCCCCTTGGTCATCGAGGGTGTAAAGCGTGCCTCGACCCATTTTTAAAGTCTCATCGACTTGTTGACGCCGGTTCTCCCGGGTGCTCGCACTCGATGACGCGGATTGCTCCAATGCCCCGGTGACGATCTCGACGTCGTGCTCGCGGAAGCGATCCAACCGGAACGGCTCGTCGGTCGAATAGAGCTTCCGATCGGCGCGGACCTGTTGGTAACCGTGCCGAGCGGCCCATGTAACCACGTCGGAGTGGAAGCCTTTTCGGTTCCGCACGACCGGGGCCAAAAGGAGCAGGTCCCCTCGGCGCTTCAGCTCGGACTCGAGTTGTCGATCGAGCTGATCTCGGGTTTGCGGTTGAACCGGCATCTGACATTCGGGGCAATAAGGGGTCCCGAGTCTGGAGAATAGCAGGCGAAGGAATTGGTGGATCTCCGTCGCGGTGGCGACCGTGCTTTTGCCGGCTCCGCGGCTGTGCCGCTGTTCGATGCTCACGGTCGGAGGGATGCCTGAAATGGAATCCAAATCCGGTCGTGGGAGCTGTTCCACGAATTGGCGGGCATAGGTGTTCATCGACTCCAGAAACCGGCGTTGACCTTCGGCAAACAACAAGTCAAAAGCCAATGTGCTTTTTCCGGAACCACTGACCCCGGTAATGACCACGAATCGGTTGCGAGGCACTGCGACCGAAAGGTTCTTCAGATTGTGCTCGCGTGCGCCATGGATCGACACACAATCGGTCGACTCGTCTCGATTTCGCTCGATCTCTGTCACGATGTATATTTATCACTCCGGGAAAGGGTGCGCCAAACTTGCTTGCAGATGAGAAATGCTTGAGGATGTCACTCCGGGAGATGGCTCTCGGACAAGCCATAGCGAAAGCGGGCAGTGTTAAAGCGGTAGTGTGGCGGCAGCGGTATCAGGTAGACGGTCAAGGCGGCTATGTTGCGAATAGACCCAGTAGCGATCGGGAATGAGCCCGAGTTTTTAGCGGATTTTCATTCGCTCATGGAGGAATTGGTGTCGGCCGAGGGGATAGAGACCCCGCATTTTGTGACTTTTGCGGTTTCGAACAAGGTGCGGGATATAACGTCGCTCCGTCGGTTCCTGGAAGAAGTCCGCTCGCAGATCTTATTCCCGATCGAATTGCCCTCGATCGTGCATGCCTATCGCCATGCGACCGGGAATCGGGTTCGGGAACTGATCCAATTGGATCAGTGGCTTGGTCACCAACCGATCAATCCGGAATTCATTCACGCAAGCCGGCGGATTGGATACTATCAGCTCCAGCGCTTGCGCCCGCTGCATGATCAACGGATTGTTCAACGCTACTTGAGGGCGGTCGAAAAAGGCGAGGCTCAAGGGCGACACACCCTGGTGTATGGCATCATCCTGCACGTTTATTCCCTCCCCTTACGTCAAGGGCTTATCCATTATTCGCGCAAGACTTTGAGCACGCTGATCCAAAATGCCGCGGGACCGCTTGGACTGACCTTTGAGCCGCAAAAGGCATTATTGGTGGAGCTGATGGCGCCGTTGCAGTCGGTCTTGGACACGTTGGTAATGGATGCCCCCGACCCTGGGCTGAAAAGCGTTTGAGGCTGCTGCTGCGACTCCTCGCCCAGGTGGGAAGAGGTCGCGAAGCGTGCGGATTCGGCGGGCGCCCATGCGTCAACTATCCGGCTTCAATGAATCGAGGAGGACACCGTTGCCGCTCTGCAAACGCCACCGGGTTGGACTGCCGTCAAGGACCAATCCACCCGTCTTTTCGGTGAAAAAGACCGGGATTCTTCGTTGTCCGAGCCGTTTCCGAAGGGTTTCGGCGGCACGATTGGTAGCCGGGAACAAAGAACTGCAGACGATGATGAGCCGCGGCTGCAATTGGTCCAAGAGCAACCGGCGAATCGGCTTTCCTTGACGTGGTAAGCCGGCAATGACGATATCGGCTCGCAGATCCGGATATTCCGACATCAAGGCATTTTGGCCGGGCTGCCCCAAGTCCGAAAGCAGCAATATCCGTTTTCCATGGATCTCGCGATAGAAGACCAGAGAATTGTCATCGGCACGCGAAAAGGTCGATCTCCGGGAGGGATGGAGGACACTCCAGCCGCTGACGTTATCTCCGGTTGCCACGCGGCGCCATTGCTCGGGACTTTTACGGAGCCGTTCCAGCCACTGACGGTACGAAGACGATCGGGAAGTTGCTTGACCTGTTACGAATTCTTCGATGGTGAAGGTGCTCTCGAGCTTCGTTGCCCCGCCCATATGATGGACATCGCCATGAGTGGCGACAAATTTGGGGATAATGTCCCGTCCTTGCTTTCGCAAGTATGGCTTCAGGACGCCATCGACTGCATGCTCATTGCCGCAATCGATCAGGAAGTCATTTTTCTCACCCGGTGCGTCGATCCATACGGAGTGTCCTCCTCGGACGGGCAGGATCGTCATTTTCAAATCCTCGGACTGGGAAGGGAGTGCTTTTCCGACCAAGACTATTCCGGCTGTCAAGCCTATTGTGACCAGCGTTCGCAGCCATGTGCGCAGGAAAAACCCGGATATAAGGCCGATGAGGGCGAGATAATAAGCGCCAAGCATGGGGAGTGATGGAGAGGGGACGTAGAAGAATGCGCCGGGCAATTCGGCAGCCCAATGGCTGACACGAATCATCCCGTGCATGGCGATCCACGCGGTGTGATTGAAGAGCTCATTAACCCCTGGCAGCAAAAGGGCTGATAGCCAGCTTCCCATCGTGCTCATGAGTGCGAGGGCACTTAGAGGAACGATCGCTAAATTGGCCAATAGGCAAACCGGTGTAATCAGGTTGAAATAGTAGGCAACGAGCCCGCCCGCTCCCAAAGTGGCCGCAAGCGAGG
>JAHEOI010000307.1 GCA_018610125.1 Verrucomicrobiota bacterium | reverse complement strand
CGTCGGGTAAGGGCCAACACAGGTAGTCGGGTTTTTGACCTGGCTAGCGAATCCGCAAACGTGAGGAACCGTATGCTCGAAATCTGCTCGTACGGATCTGTGGGGGTGTCGGCGGGCAACCGCCGGCACTACCCGGAGGTCTACAAGCACCCACAGAACAAAGCCGTGAAAGGGCGACTCAAAACCATTTCTTTCGATTTTCCGAATGGCATTGCGGCTTGGGGAAGTGAACTGCACGTCTTGGCTTTTTGTGATTTTGTCTTTATTTTTTGGGCGGTTGCGGGGTGGAGCGAGCTGACGGGTGGTTTTAGACGGTCCCAGGACCTCGTTCGGTCTCATTGACTTCATCGCACGCGCGTGCGGTCGTCGCCGCTGGCCGTGAAGGGAAGAGGGAAATGACAGAATCATGGGGAAAGAAGGGGACAAATCGCCGCACTCGAATCATTCGACCTCCATTCCTTGAGGGTTCTGACCAACGTGCAGAAAAGTCTTGATTCCTGGTCCTTCACCACAGACGGTCATGTGAGAAAGAGCCTTAGGACGGGAAATTGGTTGCCATATTTCAATTAAAACCCAAAGACGGGGGAGGCGTTTTATGACTACCAGATTGTAAGACGGTGGCGAATCGGACGAGGAAGTTCTCACTGCCGATTAACGCGGCCTATTGGCATTGTTTAGAAAGTTATTTCAGCTTGATGATTACTGGATCGGGCTGGCCGCCGCGTGCTCGTCGTTTTTGGTCGGTATTGAGGAGATCGGCACCTTGGACGCTCAAGGTGTAGGTGGCCTGACGTAGATTCGAAAACCGGAATTCGCCGTCTTCATCTGTTGGGCCTTCCGCGTCGAGATAGAGGAAGGGTTCCGTCCCGCGCTCTTCCGGCTTCGCCTTGACCTCAATCCCCGAGATTGGCTTTCCGGTGTCGGCGTCGATGACTTTGCCTTTAAGGACGTGCCCGGGCTTTAATCGGATGCGCGCGGAAAACGGTGCGGGCTCGCTCAGCTCAACGATTCCTTCATAAGGACGGTGGCCGGCGACGCCCCGGATTCGGATGACGTAGTTTCCCGGAACGTCGGGATTGATCCCGCCGAAGGTGAAGCGTCCATCGGGACCGGTTTGTTGGTTGTCTGTGGTTCCGAAGCTGGAACCAAAGGGTGTCTCGTAGGTCAAGGAGACGCTCGCGTCCGGTATCGGATTCCTGTGGTGATCAATCACCGTGCCTATCAACGAGCTGCCCGGCTGCAACCGGAGAGTGAGCTCACGGATCGGGTTGGTCTCGTTCAAGCTGATGACATCGCTCGTCGTGAAGTTAAGACCGTTGCGGCGGGCGACGAGGAAATATTTCCCTCCCAGCGGCAGCGGCTGAAGCGTGAAGCGGCTTGTTGATCGACCGCCCGTGGTCCTGACTTTGGCGTCGATGCCCAAGGAGCCGGGGTCTTTCCTGGTAGGGGCTTTTTCGACTTCGAGGGTCGTGACAAAGATCTTCTCCGACACAACTTGCGGAGTTTGCAGTTCTCCGGAAATGGCGCCCGCCGGGATAACCCGTACGTTGATAACGTGTGGCTCGTCACCGGCCGGCACTTCATGACGTCGCTCGTCTTCGAACCAGTAGCCGACAAGTGCGTCGGGGTTATAGCTCACCCATCCCGGGACGGGAATTTCCAAGTGCGCCTCTCCGTCGTTGATCGGCAGGGAAGTGAATCCGCTGTTGCCTAGGCTGCTTGTCCCGTGGAGAACGTTCAGGCGGCCTTCCGGTGCCGGCATCGAATCTACCGTTTCAAACCGGAAGACAACGGAACGGGTCCTTTGGGTTTTCGCCTCGTCGGATCGATTTTCGGGCTCCAATTGAATCTCGATTTCCTTCGGGAGCGAAGCGATGTCGACCTTTTTGGTGAAATCGCCGGCTTGAATTTCCATGTTTGCCCACTCAGGGGGATAGACTGCGGCAACCTCGAAGTGGCCGATCCCATCCTTGATCGTAACCGGGTGAGAGCGTGTGTATGAAGAGGTGTTCCGTTCGTCCAATCTCAACGTCGTCTTGACATGGATGATCGCTTTATCGCGGCGCCGGGCCAATTGGTCCAAAGCCCCTGTGATCTTGCCTTTGAGCTTCCGCTTCGGGCCGAGCTCGACCCGCAGACCCTCGTCGCCGGGGCGCACGTTGTCCAGGATCTCCGGGCCATAGCTGGAAGCATGCACATAGAGACGATGAATTGCCCGATCGGTCAGCGTGTCGAGCACAAACCTCCCGTTGCTATCCGTGCTCGCAAGCGGAGGGGCTTCTGTGGGATCCGTCCCGGCCTTGCTTGGATATCGTCCTTTCCGTTGCAGTAGACTCACTTGCGCATCGTCAATCGGCTCGCCGGTCTTCTTGGAGATGACGCGGCCGGTGGTGGGCTCGGCGGGTTCAATGGTCCATTGGGTGACGCCGTTAGGTTGCAGCAGGACTTGGTCGCGCTCTTCGTATTGGTAGCCGGAGCGCCTGATCTCAAAGTGAATCGGGTCCTCTGCGACCTCATGTGCCGTTGCGGTGCCCTCGTCATTGGTCGTGAGCTCCAGTGTGTTGTTGGGGGCGGTGGGATGTTGATAGCTCCCGTTGAGCTCGACTCCGGAAACGGGGTTCCCATCGGGAGCAACGATTTTCACCGTGGAAGCGAAGCCTCGGTTCAGGGTGATCTCGCCCAACGTTAATGTGCCGTCTGCGTCCGGCTGAAGCGGTCCAAGCGTCACAGGGGCAAAGCCCGGGGGATTCGCCCACAGGAAGAGCGTCCCAGGATCCTTCTCGTAATGGAATTCCCCTTCCTCCATGGAAACACCGTATAGCGTGTGTGACGACCGCTCGCTCTCCACGGTGATGCCGAGCAACGTCCCCTCCGGCGGTGGCATGCCATCCTCAGTCCGGAGGGTCCCCGAAACGGTCATTGAATCGGCTTGAACATGCGCCTGGTCGTTCGAATCATGGGATTGCTCGATCTCGGCCATTTTTTTGATTCGCTCGCTGGGGGAAAGCAGCTCGACAGCGACGGCAACGGTCGCTTGGGTCCCCTGATAAAGGCCGGCAAGGAGGAGAAGGGCAACCAAGAGCGATCCGGCGAAGCTGTACCAAGGCAACACGATTGGGGGGCGATAGTCCGGGAGCAACAGCCGCTTGATTCGTTCCAACGCCGCT
>JAHEOI010000306.1 GCA_018610125.1 Verrucomicrobiota bacterium | reverse complement strand
TCGATCGTCCCTATCGAGAAGCGAGCTGACTCACAGCAAGCCGGACGCTTACGAAATCACAGGGAGGCAGCGGCCCTCTCATGGAAGACGGTCGCGTTTGCCGCCTGGCTGGCCGGTGCGGGACTGCTGGGCGTGATCCTGATCGGATTGGCTTGGATGGAGCGGCGCCGGATCGGGCTCCTGCCACGACTGACGGACAAACGCATCACGGGCCTTCTATTTGAATGCCGGGAGGAGATGGAAATCAAGCGAGCCATTGAGATCCGGCAAAGCTATGAAACAAGCTCACCCGCCCTATACGGCCTTATCCGTCCGGTGCTGCTGTTGCCCAAGCACTTAGGATTGCGCCTGCGGGCCGATCAGCTCCGGCATGTCTTTTTGCACGAGCTGGCCCACATCAAGCGCGGGGATATCGCCTTCAACTGGCTGACCGCGCTGTTGCTGGCCCTTCACTGGTTCAATCCGTTTGTTTGGTGGGCGGTGCGCCGGATGCGGGCCGATGCGGAGATGGCCGCCGATGCTTTCGCGCTTTCATTCGTCGAGGAGAATGAAAACCAAGCCTACGGGGAGACGGTACTCGAACTGATGGATGACACCCGACGTTCGGTACCGCTCCAGGGGCTCGTGGGGATATCCATAAACCACCAACCCATAAAGAGGAGGATAGAAATGATCGCGAAGATGAAAAGATCCGATTCGTGTTCGTACCTGACCCTGGCTGTCATTGGTCTGGCAAGCGCCACCGTCGTTACCGATGGCGAAGCGCCAAAGACGAAAAGTAACACGCCACGGAAAAAGGATACAGCAGCTCACGCCCAGACTCTCGACAACTCGAGAGCAATGACCGACGCAAAACGTTTTGGAGACGGATCGCAAAGCGAAGGGCTTGAACAACGACAATCATACATCCTCCGGGTGAAAAGCCTCGAGAAGGCGATGCCGATAGAAAACGCGAGAGTAACAATCAGCCTCCGGCGAATCGATGGCTCGGAAGAAAAACGAAGATACACGGCCAATGAGGACGGGGCGATTGAAATCGGAGGTGAACCAAGTCGGCTGGAGAAGCTTTCGATCAATATACAGAAAGAAGGGTATCTGAGTGTGGTGAAAGAGTGGAGTTCGAGTGAGCTGAAGGATTTGTCACGAGAGAACACTATCGGATTGAGCCGAGGCCAAACAATCGGAGGTGTTGTAATGGACGAGAACGGGACACCGATCGAAGGGGTCGAGGTGAAATGGAACAGCAATGGCTCGGTTCATCTTGATAACGGGAGCGAGTGGAGCTATGAAGAAGGAGGGCTTCTCGCTGTAACGGATGGGGAGGGGCGGTGGTCCGGCGCTGTATGGCCGGATGCAAAGTGGTTTTCGCTTCGCTTCGTTCATCCACGGCTTGCTCCACAAGTTGTGTCGGTCGGAAGACGAAATGACATCGAGTCTTATGAGACAATCGTCCCGAAGGATCTGATGACATCCCAACAAGCATTGACGGTGCTTCGCCGAGGCCGGACATTGAAAGGTATGGTGCTAACTGAAGAGGGTGATGCTATCTCGGAGGCTGTTGTTACCATCTATTACGGCGGATCGCGCTCAATGAGGGCACGAAGAGATGTAAATGTAAACGGAACATTTACATTAAATCATGTTCCGTATGGAGAGCATCATCTTGTCATTGAAGGGCCACATCACGTTGCGAAGGTCTTAAGAATCAGCACGAAAGACTGGGAGGGTGCTAAAGAGTTTCGGCTTCGAAATGGGACACGCTTTTCAGGCCAAGTGGTTGACGAAGAGGGAAACCCCGTCTCAGGTGTCGAGGTCGTCGCTGCCGGGGACAACGGCCTTCAGGTTACCCCGTCAACAAAGAGTGATAGGAACGGACATTTCGTTTGGTTCGGATCGCCCCGAAAGGAGGTGGAATTGAAATTCTATGCGACGAATTATTCGCCAAATTGGGCTATCGTAAAACGAAGCGGAGAAAACGTGGTGACCATTCAGGAATTGCAGCGATTTGAGTAACGGTGCGGGACGCTTGTTTTGTTCGTGCGGCGCCAGTGATGCGAAAAGCTACATTAAGTCGCGTCATTGAGCGCTGCAAGCATTGGAAAGTTGGGGGGAGCAAGAAATTTCTTCGAATTTTTTCTTGCGCCCATTGGATCACGTGCATAAGCTGGTAATCATAAAACCGTAGCAATCGAGGAGCAATATGAACGGCGTACCGAACATCTCGGAAGCAGAATGGGAGATCATGAAGGTCCTTTGGGCGAAGTCGCCATTGCGGAGCCAGGAGATCGTGGCCGCCTTGCCGGAAGACATCACCTGGAAGCCGAAGACCACGCAGACATTGATCAATCGGCTCACCGACAAGGGAGCGATCGGCTACGAAAGGCATGGCAAGAACCACTACTACTATCCAAAAGTCCGGCAACGGGATTGCATTGCGGCCGAGAGCTTGGAGTTCCTGGACCGAATCTGCGACGGCTCCCTGACGCCGATGGTGGCCAGTTTGATCAAGAAAAAGAAGATCTCGGAGGAGGAGATCGAAGAGCTTCGAAAGCTGCTCGAAAAGAAGGGGTAGGCTATGGGGTTCCAAATCCGATTCCCGGAGAGCTTGGCCGAATGGCTGCTTTGGACGACAGTCCACGGCTCGATCCTGATCGGCTTCGTGCTGTTAGCGCAGTGGGCGCTGCGAGACCGCCTATCGGCGCGGTGGCACTTTGCGCTTTGGTGGCTGGTGATTTTGCGGTTGTTGATGCCGGTCTCTGTGGAGAGCGAGCTGAGCCTGTTTAACCTCTGGCCCCGGAACAACGAATCGAGCCGCAAGATCGAGGCCGTGACGGAAATACCGTCGTCTTCGAGTGGGTCACCCCAAATGACTTCCTCTGCTTCATCGGCCAACGGGATGGGCGCCAAGGCCGAGGGAATACCGGAGGTCGGTGCCGAATCGGGCTCGCCGGCGCTCTCTTCCAGCCTTAAGGAACCCCGTTCCGAACCGACCGGACAACGAGGGACGTCTTGGGCCGTCTTGGCTGCGCGCGTCTGGCTGGTTGGAGCGAGCGGGATAGCCTTCCTCCTAATCGTTCTTGGCTTCCTGCAAC
>JAHEOI010000305.1 GCA_018610125.1 Verrucomicrobiota bacterium | reverse complement strand
TTGTCGGCGAGTATGTTTGACGGTATAGACAGCAATATTATCGAAGTAAGCATGAACTGTCAGATAACCACCCTCGTCATCCTGCGGAGCCCATGACGGGGAATGACCGCCATGGAACGTGCTGAACATCAGTTCTTGGATCAGTGTTTCCTCGCCCTCGGCGCCCCGATACTGAATATTCCGGTGGTGCGCAACCAGCTCGCCGTCCACGTAAACCTGCGCGCTGCCGTTTGCTTCATTCGGTGGATCATTGAGCCTCACGTATAAGCTGACCGCATGATACCGCCCGCGTTCAAAATGAAAGCCTTCGGCGGCAACGCTTTGCCCCCACTTTGTCGATTTGTCTTGGCAATAGATGTATGTGCGAACGGCCCCCCCCGTCCTCGAATGGGTTGATGACTGTCTTGGGCCAAGGTCCCGGCCACGCTCAAGATCAGCGCCACCACAATTAAAATTAGGTTGGCCCAAGAATGGCACGTTGACGTATTGTTCATAGTATCGCGCTCGACAGCCACTTCCTCATGCTCGGATGCTGTCGGCGGTGGTCGGATCCCGATCCTTGGGGCCGAGCCGACTTCGGACCTCCATCGCATCAAGCATCGTATTATAGACGTCGAGCCCTTCCTTGCCGACATCAAGGAATTGCCCCGTCTTGAAGCGCCCGTTGGCGCCACTGATGGCATGAAAGACCCCGGAAAGCTCTCGCTTCGGGTCCGAATGGCGTCCATCGCCGGATTCCGTGGAAACCGTGATCAAGGAATTCTCCAGGATCGATTTTCCGTTGGCCTCCTGCGCGTCCGGCGAATCGAGTCGTTTCAGGAAGTAGCCGATTTCTCGCATCTTCATATGCGCGTGGGCCCGCAAGGCTTCGTTGCCCTTATTGACGTTGAACTGGTGCCACCATTCGTGACTGCAGCCTTTGGAGCCCGTCGCATTCAGCTCCTTCGCGTCGTTGAATTGATAAATCTTCTGCCCGTTGTACTCGTAATCGCCGGTCAGACGAATGCGCTCCCCGGCCGCCAAGAAGGTGATCGCGCCGAAGCGCACGCGGTCCATCTGGATCGCCAGCGCATAGAGATCGGCCATCAGACGCCATTCCTCGGTCAGCTCCTGCAAGGTAATGTCGATCCCTTCGCCTCCCGGGTCCGCTTCACCACCATGCTCGATCTGAGAGCGAGGGGGAAGCGGTGGCGCCCCTTTTGGCTTATCGTTCATGGCATAGGCCCGCTTTTCAAACTCACGGACCCGATCGAGGTGATCGGCAACACGCGATTTCGAGCCGGCCCCAAGAGGAGACCGATCGCCGGTGTAATACTTGTACTGCTCAACGACGGCATCAAGGACACTCCGTTTGATATGCCACTCGCGCGGGTCGGCATCCTTCGGCATCGCCAAGGACCCGAATACCCGCTCAAACAGGTCGCGCGGTCGTTCCTGCATCGCCGCGGCAACAGTTCCGTCCTCGTTGTAGCTATGAACATATCGGCTGACCCGGCTCCTGCGGAAAAAGGTCCCGGCATTCAAGGTGGGCACCATGCCGGAAGGCAATCCTTTTGGATAATGCCCCCTGCGAATCAATTGATCGATGGAGGGTCCGCCCGACTTGGCTTCGCCATCGGGCGGCTCGGCGGTGAAGGCGCCGGAAGCACCATCGAAATGCGCATTGATCCCCGACTCATCGCAACGAATCTGATCAATGTTCCGCATGACCAGAAGCTTGTCACTGAGCGGCTTAAGCGGCTCCAGGACACCGTCATAACCCTCGGTCTGTAACGGGGCCGGAATGCCGAGCCCAAAAAACACGTTGAATGCGCGCGTCGGCACTTCCGGGCTCTGAGGCGCTGCCAGCACACTGGATGCCAGCATCTCCTCCAAAAAGGGCATTCCTATCGTGACAGTCCCCAAGCCTTTCAGCATCGCCCGACGGCTGATCCGCCCGCCTCCGTTATCGGTCGGTGTGTTGTTCTCGTTCATCGCTGTTTTCCGTTTTGATGGTTTGAACCAGGTCGCTATTGATAATTGCCTTGATTAAGGCGGGATACGTTCCTCCCTTTGCCTTGGCTGATTGGTGGATGCGCTCCACAATCGGGACATCGGTCGGTCCCAGCGGACGACCGACCGCAAATTGGGTCAGCTTCCAGGTCATGGTCTCTGCCACTCGGTCGCTCTCAGCCAAGAAATCCATCATCTCCGCCGAAGAGTCATAAGGAACGGGCTCTTTCTTGCCGGGGAAGACGAGCTTTCCATCGTCACGCAGCTTGTTCCCATGCCGATCTTCTTCTTGATAACTACCACGGCCATCGTACTGGACCAGCCCGAATGAAAGCGGCTCAAATTTCCGGTGACAACCGCCGCAAGAAGGATTGGCGATACGCTGTTTGGCGATGGCCCGCTTGGTCAATCCGGGCTCGGTCGGTACAGGAGAGGTGTCCAAGCATGGCGGCGGCTCGCCGACTCGGCCACGCAGGATGTCTCGTAGCACAAAAAGCCCGCGAGTGACCGTCGAGGCCTCGTCGCCTCCGATTGTAAGAACGCTCCCTTGCGTCAGCAGGCCGCCCCGCGACGAGATCGACGATAGCTCGTAACGACGCCCTCCTTCACCCTTTGGCTCGATACCATAATGCTCGGCCAGGCGCGGCGTCAGGTAGGTTACCTGAGCATTCATAAGATCGGCCAATGGCCGCTTCTGGCCCCAAACGACATACCGGAAGAACATTAACGTCTCTCGGCGCATATCGTCCGCCAGCGTTTCGCTCCAGTCCGGGAATTTCTCGGGATTGGACGTTAGGTTATCGAGTCGCTCAAGATTAAGCCATTGGCTGACAAACTGGAGGGAGCGCTTGATGGCGCGGGGATCCTTCAGCATCCGCTCAACCTGCTCTTTGACCGCACTCCGGTCATAAAGCCTCCCCTCGTCGGCGGCCTGCATCAGCTCTTCGTCCGGCGGCCCGCCCCAAATGATGTAGCTCATCCGGGAGGCCAGCTCATAGCCGCTTACCGGCCAACGGGTGCCATCGCCCTTCTGGTGCTCGATGCGATAGAGGAAGGCCGGCGATTGCAGCATCGCTTGGATGGTGTATTTGACCGCCTCTTCGAAGCTACCCCCGGCACTGGCAACGCTGCTGGCAATACCACGGAAGACAGTCACCTCATGATCATTCAGAGGACCGCGCAAGATCCATTTGCCCATTTTCGCCACCAGCTCCCGCATGCAATCATCGGTGAGCCTTTCGCAGTCAATATACTTGGAGGCAAATTTAGCCATATCCATCCGATCGACGATGAGTTGCGCCAGTTTCCGATAGGCCTCGACATGCTCGAGATCGACATTGAGGTTGTAGGCGGTATTATTGAAGCCATCGGCTCGAACATCCCCGAGAACGAGCTCACGCGCTTTCTTGCCGATATTCACCCCCAAAGTGCTGCGGACGGTTTCAATGTACTCGGGGAGGGTCAGACGCCGAAGCGGAGTATCCCCCGCAGTCTCTCCACGTGAGTAGGCCAACGCATCGATCTCCTCAACCGGCCACACC
>JAHEOI010000304.1 GCA_018610125.1 Verrucomicrobiota bacterium | reverse complement strand
TTGAACAGCCCGAGACCGTCGCGACCGCGATCCGGATTGGCAACCCGGCCAGTTGGCAAGGGGCCTTGGATGCGGTGAAGGAATCGAACGGGTTTTTGGGTAAAGTAACGGATGAAGAGATCCTTTCGGCGTATAAGCTCGTTGCCCGGACAGAAGGGCTTCTGGTTGAACCGGCCTGTGCCGCGCCGATCGCAGGGCTGATCAAATGCATCGAGGAGGGAAGCATCCCGCCGGGGAGTGTCGTGACGGCGACGATGACCGGTCACGGCTTGAAGGATCCGGATACGGCGATCAACAGTGCCGGCTTTAAGCCGATTCAGGTCGAGAAGAATAAAGAGGCCGTGATGCGGGTGATCGGACTCTAAGAGGCGAAGCCGAGCATGTTAATCGTTCAGAAATATGGCGGATCGTCGGTCGGGACCCCGGAGCGCATCAAAAAAGTGGCCGAGCGGATCGCCCGATACAGATCGGAAGGGCATCAGATTGTCGTTGTCGTCTCGGCGATGCGAGGGGTGACGGATAACCTCTTGGACATGGCGAAGACGCTTGCACCGCTCCCGAACGAGCGGGAGATGGATGTGCTTTTGGCGACCGGTGAGCAGACGACGATTGCCTTGACCGCCATGGCGCTTCATTCCTTGCAGGTCCCGGCGGTCTCGTTGACCGGTGCTCAAGCCGGGATCATCACCGACGAGGTGCACACCAAGGCCAGGATTCAAGACATTACCCCGCAGCAGATTCATGCCCACCTCGACCAGGGGAATGTCGTGATCGTGGCCGGATTTCAGGGGCAAACGCTTCATGGGCATATCACGACGTTGGGTCGTGGTGGCTCGGATCTCACCGCGATTGCTCTGGCTTCGGCCTTGGGTGCGGATCTATGCCAGATCAACACCGATGTGGATGGTGTTTACACCGCGGATCCCCGAATCGTCCCGAATGCCCGGAAGCTGGGAGAGATCGCTTACGATGAAATGCTCGAGCTTGCCGGCGCCGGGGCCAAGGTCATGCAGTCACGGTCGGTGGAATTTGCCAAGAATTATGGTGTGGTCTTTGCTGTTTGCTCAAGCTTGAATGATAAACCGGGAACGATTGTGAAAGGCGAAACCAAGAGCATGGAAGATGTCGTTATTCGCGGGGTGACGTTGGACAAGAACCAGGCCAAGGTCACGCTCGTGGCGGTGCCGGACCGGCCGGGAGTGGCCGGTCGGATCTTTAAAGCGATGGAGCAGGCCGCGATTAACGTCGATATGATCGTCCAGAATATCAGCCATGGTGCTGATACGCCGGCGACCGACCTCTCCTTTACGATCGATAAGGCGGACTTGCCGAAGGCGAATGAGGTGATCGGTCGACTCCGTGATGAGATGCAGTACCAAGAGGTCATTGCCGACGAGAATATAGGCAAGCTCTCGATCGTCGGGGTCGGCATGCGGAGTCACTCAGGGGTCGCGGCAAAGCTCTTCGAGACCCTCTCCAGCGAGGGGATCAATATCATGATGATCTCGACAAGCGAGATCAAGATCTCGGTGGTCATCGATCTCGAAAAGGGTGAGAAAGCGACCCAAGCGGTCCATCGCACATTCCTGGAGGAGGGGCGCACCCTCCTCAGCGAGCCCGAGATCGCCGAGACGCGATAAAAAAACGCCTCGTTTAGATCGACGGAGATTGCATTGCAATCGAGCACGTGCGGCACGCGCTGATACTTCTCTCAAAGAGCCCGGAAGGAAGCACCAGACAAGGCGGTCGGGTGCTTCCTCTCCCCTTTCGAAGGGGAGAGGATCGAGGTGAGGGGTCCTTAGGGTTAATTCCCCTCCCTGTTACTCCGATTTGGACTCCCCGTCCTTTTGTTGCTTGGCACGGAACTGCTTCTTAAGCTGCCCGACTTGGTCATTCAGGCCTTCCACCGTCTTCTGTAGGTCGAGCACCGTGTCACGCAGCTCTTTAAGCTGCGCTGAAGTCCCCTCTTCCTGACGAATTTTGTCGATGGCCTTCTTGGCCTTTTTTCGTACGGCGCTCTCTTCCTTGGCCACGGTGAAGGTCTCCAGCAGTGGGATCGCCTTTCGGTCGCCGAGCGTACCGAGCGCGGCAATCGCCGTCTCCCGGACCCTGTCTCTTGGGTCGTTGACGAAATCGGTAATGAACCGGCGTGTTGGTGCTTTCTCCCGCTTCTCCTGGGCCAGAAATGCGAGCGTTTCGAGCGTGTTGGCGATTCCGCCGGTGGTGAACTCCGATTCCCGCTGTTTGAGGGCTTCCCGTAGCGGGAGAAGGTAGCTCGGATCGGCTTGGTTGCGGATGGCTTCCACAGCGGCTTCGGTAAGGCGATTTCGATACGAGCTCGTATTCAAATATTTCAGGATCACCTTCCTGACCTGATCCTTCGGATAGGCACCGACCGGGGTAATAAGCGCACCTTGGATGACGGGATTGGTCTCGACGCGGAGCATCCCTCGGAGGGCCTCAAGCGCATCGTCGTGATAAAAGTCTCCAATCGCCTTGGCGACAGCCTCGCGAGCCCGGGCATCCGACTGTTCACGAGAGGCTCTCAAGGCATCCAGGGCCTTGGGGGAGTGAATCGTTTTAAGGGCTTGGGCCGCTTCGACGCGCACTCCCCAGAAAGGATCGCTGTTTAAGGTCTCTTTCAGCGCTTCAATCGCGCGATTGCTCTTCTTCTTTTTGAGCTGTTGGACCGCTCTGAGCCTGCCCATCATGTCGTCCGAGTCTTTGAGCTGGGCATAGAGCAACGGCTTCGGCTTGTTGAAGCGGATCTCGGCCAAGAGCGTGTAAGCGGGATCGACTCGGACGATTTTAGGGGCTTGCTCGAGAGGGAAATAAAAGTCTTCAGCCTTCTCATCGATTTGGACCTGTTCCCGAGCTCGGCCCCCTTTTGTTTCAAATTCGATTGTGAGTGGGAAATGGAAGCGCATCGTATGCTCGTCGATCGTTTGGGCTTGGCGGATCGATAACTTGGCCAGCTTCTGCTGCTGGTCCCAAGAGTAGCTGACATCGAGAATCGGATGGCCCGCATGGTAGACCCATTGATCGAAGAAGCGGTCCCAGGTTCGCCCGGAAAGCTCTTCCACGACGGAATTCAAGTCTTCCGTGACCACCGATTCAAACTTGTGGCGCTCGAGGTAGGTCCGGATACACTTGCGATAGAGCTCTGGGCCTAATTGAGAGCGTAGCATATGCAACACCCAGCCACCCTTGGGATAGGCACGAAAGGTGAATTGCTCCATCGGCTTCTGATATTCCCGATAGACAATCGGGATATTATCATCTTCGACTCGGAGGACGCGCCGGGCATTCTCGTAGAGCTCATACCGCATTGCCTCGCGTCCATTCTTGTGCTTTTCGTAAAGGGCCGCGTAATAGGTCGCAAATCCCTCATTGAGCCATAAATGACTCCAATCCTTGCACGTCACGAGGTCCCCGAACCATTGATGCGCCACCTCATGGGCGTCGAGTGGGTAGGTTGTTCGAAGCTCTTCCGACGCCTTGGTGTGCAGGGTGCGTGTCGTCAACGTGGTGATGCTTGTGTTTTCCATGCCGCCAAACATGAAATCCTGGACGCAGACGTTGTAATACTTGGCCCAGGGATAAGGCACGCCGATCTCCTCCTCGAAGAAGGCAAGGATCTTTTTGGTATCTTGGAATGAGTTGGCGGCCTGCTCGAAATCGGAAGGCGGCGTGTAGAACGCAAGCGGGATCCCATTGTATTCCGCTTCAAGCTTCTTGAAGTGGCCTGCCACCAGCGAGATCAAGTAATTCACGTGCGGTTTGGACTGCTTCCAATGAAAGACCGTCCGTCCGGTCTTTTCATTCTCTTTTTGTGAAACAAGCTGACCGTTGGAGAGAGCGGTCATCCCCTGGGGGACCCGGCAAATGACCTCGGACCGAAACCGCTCGTTGGGATAATCCTGGCTTGGGAACCAGTGGCGATGCCGATGGGCCTCACCCTGCGTAAAAAGGTGGGTATCACCCGCCTTATAGCCCATTTCCGGCGTCCGGAAATAGAGCCCTTTCTTCGGCTCGGCGGAGTAAGTGATCGTCACCGTCGTTTTCTTGTCGGCTGGGATGGCGTTTTCGAATGTCACTACGATCTGGTCGGAGGTGACCTGATACGCTTCGATAGACTGGCAGGACCGGACCTCCTTGACATTCAAGTCGATCGCGTCCAGCCGAATCTCGCGACACGGGAGAGCGATCGGCTTGAAGGTGAGCGTGCATTTCCCGTCGATCGATCGACGGTCGAAATGCGGGGTGATGTCGAGCTTGAGGTTGAGGATATCAATCCGGCGATCCGGCGCGTATTGCGGCTTGCCTCCTTCTTGCTGTCCCTTGGCCCAAGCTACTTGAGCGCAGCGATGTCGGATCGCCGAGTCGCCATGCACAGTCAATGCCCCAAGCAATACTACTCCAAGCGTGATCCATTGAGGGACACGGTCTCGCCGACGTGGTCGATATTGGCTCATAGAGTGACGTTTTTCGTTACCGGTTTGAGCGCTAGTGTATCGTGGCGGGAGTAAGAAATCAATAATGCTTTTAACGGGGAACAGGCCGTGACCGCGGATGGACGCAAGAGGGAGGGGGAGGAAGGGCCTTGACATCCTTCGGCGGACACGCGTTAGACTCTTCATTGCCTTGCTGGCATGAGAGGGTGGAGTCTGTTTCAACCTCGGTTGCCGATTTAGGGGAATAGTTATGCCGTTTCGAGCGATCTTTGTGGCGATCGTCATTGCGGGAGCGCTTATTGTGGGCGCATTCCTGCTGCACCAACAACGTCCGGAAGAGCATCTGAGCCAACCCAGCCAGGAGTTCATTCGAGCGACGGGGAAGTGTGCTGAGTGTCACCGACGTGAAACTTCGGCGGTCGTCCATGAATTCCAGAGGAGCGCCCATGCCGTCGAGGGGGTTACCTGTCTCGATTGCCATAAGCCGATGGATGGCCAGGAGGAAATGGAGCATCGGGGCTTTGTCATTTCAAAGGATCTCACTGCCAAGAACTGTCAGCAATGCCATTCAGCGGAATACCGCCAATTCGTTCGGAGTCGACACGGCGCACCGGCTTGGGCGGCTGTAACCGGCAAGCAGGACTTTACCCAGGAGCAGATCAAATTGGCGGAGAAATACCATCCCGGCGCGGTCGATCGCCCCCCGAACAAGCTGGCCCAATTGGAAGGGCCGGCGGCGATGTCCAAAGGGTGTATGGGCTGTC
>JAHEOI010000303.1 GCA_018610125.1 Verrucomicrobiota bacterium | reverse complement strand
CTTGCATTGCTATCCCAATGCCGGCCTGCCGAATCCGCTCAGTGAGACCGGTTATGACGAGACCCCTGAGGACACCGCAAACGCGCTGGAAGTCATGGCGCAAGAGGGGCTGCTCAACCTTGCCGGCGGCTGCTGTGGCACGACGCCGGAGCATATCGCCGCCATCGTCGGTAAGCTCAAGCCGTATGCGCCGCGGGAGATTCCCGATCTGGAGCCCGCCTCGTGCTTTAGCGGACTCGAGCCTTTCACGCTCAAAGGCAAGGATTCCCCGTTCATGATGATCGGTGAACGGACCAATGTGACGGGATCACCGCGCTTCCGAAAGCTGATCAAGAACGACGATTTTGAGAGTGCATTGGCCGTGGGGCAGCAACAGGTCGAGAATGGCGCCAATGCGATCGACGTCAACTTTGACGAAGGCTTGCTCGATAGCGAAGCCTGCATGGCACAATTCTTGAACCTGGTTGCCGCCGAGCCGGACATTGCCAAGGTGCCGGTGATGGTTGACAGCTCGAAATGGACGGTGATTGAAGCCGGCCTTAAATGCACCCAAGGCAAGAGCATTGTCAACTCGATCAGTTTGAAAGAAGGGGAAGAGAAATTCCTTGAGCAAGCAAAGCTGATTCAGCGTTATGGCGCGGCTGTGGTCGTCATGGCCTTTGACGAGGAGGGGCAAGCGGCAACCAAAGACGACAAGGTCAGAATTGCCGAGCGGTCTTATAAGCTGCTGACCGAAAAGCTCGGGATCGATCCGACCGATATCATTTTTGACCTCAACATCCTCACGGTGGGGACCGGCATGGAAGAGCACGCCAACTACGCCGTCGACTTCATCGAGGCTGTGCGCGAGGTCAAACAGCGATGTCCTTATGCCCGCACCAGCGGCGGGGTGAGCAATATCTCGTTTTCGTTCCGCGGCAACAATCCCGTTCGGGAGGCAATGCATTCGGCCTTCCTCCATCATGCGATTCAGGCCGGCCTCGACATGGCGATTGTCAACGCCGGCATGCTCGAGGTGTACGACAACATCGACAAAGAGCTCCTCGAAAAGGTCGAGGATGTCTTGTTGAATCGTCGTGAGGATGCGACGGAGCGGCTGATTGAGTTTGCCGAGGATTACAAGGCCAAGTCGGAAGGGAAGGAGAAGGAGACACAGAAATGGCGAGAGGACACGGTCGAGAACCGACTCGAGCACGCCTTGGTGAAAGGGATCGTTGACTATATCGAGCACGATACCGAGGAAGCCCGGCAAAAGTATCCAAAGCCGTTGGATGTCATTGAAGGCCCGTTGATGAGCGGGATGAATGTGGTCGGCGACCTGTTCGGCGAAGGGAAGATGTTCCTGCCGCAGGTCGTCAAAAGCGCCCGGGTCATGAAAAAATCGGTCGCTTACCTCATGCCTTTCATGGAGGAAGAGAAGCGGAAAAACCCGGAAAAGAACCAAACCCAGGGACGGATGGTGTTGGCGACCGTCAAGGGTGATGTCCACGACATCGGCAAGAATATCGTCAATGTGGTCTTGGCCTGTAACAACTGGGAAATTACCGACCTCGGCGTTATGACGCCTTGCGAGGAGATCCTTGAAACGGCCAAGAAGCAAAATGCGAATGTGATCGGGTTGAGCGGGCTGATTACGCCCTCCCTCGACGAAATGGTCAATGTGGCCTCCGAGATGCAGAAGCAAGGGTTCGAAGTGCCGTTACTTATCGGTGGTGCGACGACCAGCGTGGCTCATACGGCGGTCAAGATTGCGCCTGCGTACGATCACCCGGTGGTTCATGTCCTTGACGCCTCGCGAGCCGTTGGTGTCTGCAGCAGTCTTATCAGTGAAGGGGACCGTGACCGGTTCCTGAACGAAAATGCCGAAAAGCTTCAGAAAGCGCGCGATCAGCATTACCAGAAGCAAAAGGACAAAAAGCCGCTTTTGAGCATTGAAGAGGCACGGGAACGGGGATTCAAGGCCGATTGGGAAGACTATGAGATCCCGGTGCCTGAAGAAACCGGTGTGAAGGTCTATCAGGATTTCCCGCTGGAAGAGATTGCTGAATATATCGACTGGTCTCCATTTTTCCATACCTGGGAGATGCGTGGCCGGTTTCCGAGAATCCTTGAGGACGAGAAGAAAGGGGAGGAGGCCCGCAAGCTTTACGACGACGGCAAAAAGCTGCTCGATCGGATTATTTCGGAAAAGCTCTTGAAGGCGCATGCGGTCGCGGGACTGTTTCCAGCGAACCGGCTAGGCGACGACGTAGAGCTCTACACCGATCCGGAACGCTCGAGCGTTCTGACAACATTCCACTTTGTGCGACAGCAGATGGATAAGCCGAAGGACCAGCCGAACTGGTGCCTGAGTGACTTCATAGCGCCAAAGAGCCTTGGCAAGGTCGACTATATCGGCGGGTTTGCGGTGTCGACCGGTTTTGGCATTGATGCTCTGTGCGAGGAATTTGAAAAGGATCATGACGATTATCATTCCATCATGGCCAAAGCCTTGGCCGATCGCCTAGCCGAGGCCTTTGCGGAGCTGATGCACAAGCGTATTCGAGATATCTGGGGCTTCGGTAAAGATGAAAACTTCTCGAATGAGGATTTGATCCGGGAAAAATATCAGGGGATCCGGCCGGCTGCCGGTTATCCGGCGTGTCCGGATCATACGGAAAAGCCGATTCTCTGGGATCTGCTCGATGTGGAGCCGCAAACGGGGATTAAGCTGACCGAGAGCTACGCGATGTGGCCGGGAGCGGCCGTTAGCGGCCTGTATCTCAGTCATCCCTCCTCCAAGTACTTCGGGGTAGGTAAGATCGGTAAGGATCAAGTGGAAGACTATGCGGAGCGCAAGGGGATGTCCGTGGAAGAGATCGAGCGGTGGCTTTCTCCAAATCTCGGTTACGAGCCTCAACGCCAAGGGCGTGGTGAGCCTTCAGCCGAAAAGGCCGCCTCCGCGAAGTAAGGGTCTGTAAAGAAATGACTGTGTCATTTGCTGGAGCCAATTTTGGTTTCTGGCGAGGCACGATGAAGGAGCATAGCCTTGCCCTCTGTGACTGAAGAGTAACGAAGCCAGAAAGCAAAATTGGCCCAGCCCGGAGGGGCGGGGCGGCACCGAGCCGGCT
>JAHEOI010000302.1 GCA_018610125.1 Verrucomicrobiota bacterium | reverse complement strand
GTATTCTCCCGTTTCAGGCGCTGTAACCGTGCCGACAATCTGAACGCCATAGTTATCGGCAAAGCCGGGTGGTGTCTCCATCAAGCCCGGATAGGTCACAAGGTCCGGATCACCCGGGAACTTTTCCGCCGACCTCAGGCTCTCCAAATCACCGCCGCCAATGTCAGTGAAGACCCGCCGGGTAATTACCCCATGGGTCTGCAAAAATTCGACTTTCGTCCCCTCGGCGATGGTATTCGGCTCGTCTGCCCGATCTCGAACGTTATTGACCGTCAGTGAAAAGACCCCCTCGTTGCCGATCGTCGAAGTGCCAAGCTGCACCGTCCTTTCATCAACCTTGGAAACACGTTCAACGGTAATGCCATCGCTGATGCTATAATTGGAGGGATCCAACGCGTCGCTCTCCTGCACCGGCTCGGAAAAGACGACCCTGACGCCTTGCGGATTCCCTTGCGTTGCGACCGAGCTTATCGTGGGAGATTCGGTATCCCGATTCACCGTCAATGTCACCGGGTCACTGGTCACTTTGTCGGCATCGCTCGGCCCGACCTCGACGCTGAACGTGCTTTGGTCCTGGTTGAGCGAGGCGCTTTCAATGACCAGAAACGAATTGTTTGCTCCATCGATCGGCTGACCGTTCTCCAGCCATTGATACTCCACCGGAGGCAGGGCATCCACACTAACCGTAAATATCACTTCTTCCCGTTCGGTCACCTCCTTGGGTTGCGGCGCACTCGTGATAATGGGATCACCGGATTGCTCGACAAATGCCTGGGCAAACCGGATGGGAATCGGCTCCGGCTCAGGCATGCCGGGACCAGTCCAGCCAACCTGCCAGAAGTCCCCGCCAGTGGCCTCCTTGTGAATCACCCGAAAGTAGAATTGGTCGCCCCGACTCAAAGATATCGGCTCCGAACTTCGAATCCCGTCATCGACAAATGGACCACAACATTCCGCTCCCGGAACTCTGGCAACCGTCTCGGCATTGGCGGGATTGCTGTCCGTGCTCAATTCCAATCGCACTCCATTGTCACCCCGCACAAAAAACTGATACTCCCCATCTTGCGCCACCTCTAAAAAACCGTGAGCCATTGAGCCGTACTCATCGGCAATCCCGGCTTCATCGAAAGGAACCGGAAATTGCAAAAACCCTTGAAGCCGCGAGACTCCCTGTTGCGCTGAAGTCACCGACGGATCGGCCGGAAAGCTCGGGTGGCTCAATAACTCGGACACGTTCTCTCCGGGAATCGCTTCGCCTCCGGGACCGAAGCTGCCGTAAAGATTGATCCCAACACCGCCGGCGTGAGTTGATTGCTGGCCGCTCAGCAAAATAACTCCCAAAATCGGCAAAATCCATCCACTCAACAATTGTTCTCTCATGATAGGTACTTTTTATCGTTTTTTAGAGTTAAGCTCAACCGGGCCGGCCCCCTTTTCGGTTCCGCGAAGCAAAACCTCAGCGGGATCCGGACAGGAGGGCTCAATGCCATTGAACGCCCCACGCCTTGATGGCCAGAAATGACGCCTCGCTAGTTTGAGTACCTTTCCTCGATGCCGGTCACATTGGTGGACCCCTTTTCAACCCGCACCGTCTTTCGCGAGGCACACTTAGGACACGGCGGCTTCTGACCAGGGTGCTCCTCATACCACTTTCCCAGCTCGGCAATCGACATGTTAAACCGATGGCCGTTTTCCTGACATCGCCAGAAGGTCCCCTCGGGAAAATCCGCCGAATTCTCGCCGCCGCCAAAATTGCTTCCCGCAAATTGAGCTAAATAAACGCCCAAGGCGACAATGATCGCAATGAGCCCGGTCCCGACGAGCATTCGTTTTGTATTCTGCATAACCGGCGAGCCTAAAGCGTGTTAACGAACGGCTACCCTTCCCCTGCCGACCGCTCTTGTGGTATTCTCTTCAGCTTGATAGGGATGTTGTCCGCGACGTCCGGGAGCGGACCGCAGCGGAGTGCGGTCCCTACCGCCACAGCGGGGGCAGGCCTTCCCCCTACCAAGCATCTTTATGCGGGCGAAAGTCATTGTTCCACATCCTCCGCATCTTGACGCTCGGCTCAATCCAATTCGTCTGGGGATTCCATTCGACATGGCCATCGGCAAAAACCATATTGGCCCCCTCGTTGTGTCGCTTACTGGGTCGCTCGCCAGCATCAACGGTGGGATCAAGCGCGGTGTCCCAGGTGAAATCCGAGCGGCTATCCCCGATCGCAATCATTTGCGCCGGGGTTTTCACGGCTTCCGCGTTGATTTCGCCGTGCCGGGGATGACCCACCCATCCCCCCAAGCCTAGATGGGGATCATGGAACTCCTCGACTCCCCAATCATTGTAGCCGTAGCTAAACCCGCTGTCCGGGAAGAGATTGAATGGAAATGGACGGAATTGGACCGCTTCTCGTTCCCATTTGAAAAAGCGTTTGTTGGCGGCGCAGAAGTAGACATCCTCATTTTCAACGTATTCGAACAATCGACCCGGCCACATGATCATGCCGCTCTGCCGGTGATGCCCTGGATACGCGCCGTTGTCCTGAGTGTACATCGTCAATCCGAGCCCCAACTGTTTCAGGTTGTTCTGACAATGAATCCGCTTGGCACGCTCCTTCGCCTTGGCCAAAGCCGGTAACAGCATCGAGGCGAGGATCGCAATAATGGCAATGACGACAAGCAGCTCGATGAGGGTGAATGCCTTCCCTCTCGCCGCGCTCGTGCTCCTCAACTTAGACAAGATTCGCGCCGCCCCCTCCGCGTCATTCCCAACAAACCGCTTTTGACTCATAGATCGCTCCTGCGCATGGCTTCCCCGCCATATTTGCTAGCCCCGAATATTTTGGATTTATATCGCCTCCCCCGCCGCTTGTCAAGCACTCCGGATCGGAACACTAGAACTTCTTGATTCCGGGTGATAGGCTGGTTCGAACGATTCTACGAGAATGGGCAAGCAATGAAATGGATCAAGGCGATTCTCATGGTGGCGTCGGCTCTGACGAGCCAAGGTTTGGCGTCATGGGCGGCGGAGCCGGAAACAAGAGCAGACGGTCACATCCGGGTGCTTGACGACTTCGACGGCAACTTGGACGCATGGCAACCGCAAAAGGCAGCCAGTGGCTCCGTGCAGACGATCACGGACGAGCTAGGGATCCAATCGGCCTTGGACTGGTCGCTGGGCGACGTCGGCGGCAAGCTAGTCTATTGTCACATGGACGACATTGCCGACTTCGGCCGTTAT
>JAHEOI010000301.1 GCA_018610125.1 Verrucomicrobiota bacterium | reverse complement strand
CCGTCTATCACGAGCTTTCGGGCTGTATCACGCTGGAGGATCAACCATCAATCCGACGTGAGGGGCCCATCGCCATCCTCTGTGCCGGCACGAGTGATCTTCCGGTGGCCGAGGAGGCCGTCGTGACCGCGGAAATGATGGGGAATGAGGTTTTGCGCATCTTTGACGTCGGGGTCGCCGGCCTCCACCGTCTGCTTGATCGCTTGGAAGTCATCCATGACGCCAATGTCATTGTTGCGGTAGCCGGAATGGAGGGGGCGTTACCGAGCGTGGTGGCCGGCTTGGTGGCGAAACCGGTGATAGCCGTGCCGACGAGCGTGGGCTACGGGGCCAGCTTTAACGGATTGGCGGCCTTGCTGGGGATGTTGAATAGCTGCGGTAGCGGCGTGACCGTAGTCAACATTGACAACGGCTTCGGAGCGGCGTATGCCGCCAGCCAAATTAATTCGCTGGTATCCGAGAAGCAACAAAGTGACGGTGGGGAGAAACAGGTTGGTGAATGAAGGCGCTTTATCTTGATATTTTCAGTGGGATTAGCGGCGACATGTTCCTCGGATCGATGATCGATCTGGGAGTCGAGACGACCGCGATTCAGAAGGAGCTAAAGAAGCTCGGACTGGAAGGATACCACATCCATGTCAGTCGGAAGAGCCGATCGGCCATTCGGGGCGTCAAGTTTGATGTGCATCCCGAGCATGGCCATGAAAAAGCGCATGCGCCCGTGTCTGGGCAGTCGGGGTCCCATCCGCACGCTCATGCGCATGGTGAGGGGCACGAGCACAGGCACGAAAATGCAGATGGAGACGGGCACGGTCACGGGCACGAGGATCACCATGGCCAAGGGCACGAGAGTCGGGATTTTTCCGAGATCCGGCGGCTTATTAAGACGAGTGATCTTTCGGATCGGGTTAAGGAGAAGGCGATTGCTGTGTTTCATCGGATTGGTATGGCTGAAGGGAAGATCCATGGACAACCACTCGAAGCGGTCCATTTTCACGAGGTGGGCGCGGTTGACTCCATCGTCGACATTGTCGGCGGGATGGTCGCTTTGGAGCAGCTCGATTGGCCTCGTGTGCTTTCAGGCCCGGTGGTCGAAGGATCCGGCTGGATTCATTGTGCCCATGGACGCTTTCCGCTGCCCTCGATGGCAACCCAGGAGATCCTGGCGGCCCGTGGGGTCTCAATCACCCAGGTCGACGAGCCGCACGAGCTGGTCACACCGACCGGTGCCGGCATCCTTGCGGAGCTCGCCGAGTCGTTTGGCCCAATGCGCGATTTGAAAGGGGAGAGGGTCGGCTACGGACTCGGGAGCCGGGAACATGTCACGCGCCCGAATGTCCTGAGGGCAATTCTCGGTGACGTGACAGAGGCGAGAGAGGACGTAAGCTATGATTGGGAGCGAGACACGGTCACCCTGCTGGAAACCAATCTCGATGACGCGACCGCCGAAGTCCTCGGCGACGTGAGTGAGCAGGCGATGTCGGCGGGCGCATTGGACGTTTTCCAGGTGCCGATTCAAATGAAGAAGGGCCGCTCCGGAATATTGCTCAGTCTGCTTTGTCGCCAGGAAGATGCGGATCGATTGACGGCATTGCTTTTGCGGGAGACGACCGCGTTCGGGGTGAGGCGTGTGACGACGGAACGGTGCAAGCTGCATCGAGAGAGGGTCCCGGTATCAACGCGCTATGGTGAGCTTGAGGTCAAGCTGGGTCGACTTAACGGGGAATGTGTTCAGGTTGCTCCCGAGTATGAGAGCTGTCGCGCGGCAGCCCGACAGACGGGCGAGCCGCTTCGAGTTGTGATGGATGCCGCCATGAAGGCTTGGCATCTCAAAGGTTGATTGCTAACAAAAATTCGGATTTGAAGAGACTATGACAAACGAGCATCTGTTGAGCATCCTCTGTTGTCCCGAAACCCACCAAGCGCTCCAATGGGCTGATGAGGAGGTGGTTAACCGGCTAAACCAGGCGATCGAAGAGGGAAGGCTTGCTAATCGGCAAGGTGAGACGGTTCAAGAGAAAATTGATGGCGGTCTCGTTCGAGAGGATGGGAAGTATCTCTATCCGGTCCGGCAAGAGATTCCTGTCTTGTTACTGGATGAGGCAATCCCTCTCGAGTAGCGAGGCGTTGCGTCAGACCCGGCAAGGCATGAAGTTCCTCTGAACCACTTGGCCGCATTCAATGTTTTCTGTCTACGCCTCGCTGTAGTTCCGCTCCACGGAAGAGAAAGTGAAAATTCTTATTCGCCTCGCCCCAGATTCCTTGAGGCCGAAAACAATGTCGGGGACCACCGCTCTTTTGTCGGCGAGCAACGGGGTTTCAGTGGCGGTGAACATAATCGTCTCGGAAGAGGAAGAAAAAAATCAAAGACGAAAGCAGGGACAAAGCGCCGCCGTACCAAAAGAGCCCTCTCAGGCTCACCTCGGCGATCTGCCCTGCGATGATACTGCCGGAAACCCGCGGTATTCCCACCACTGCCATTGTGTACAGCCCCTGGATCGAGTTTCGGTAACGGTCTTCGGCCTGCTGGTTGACGTACATGACCGGGGCGACTTGCATGCCTAGGATCGCCAAGCCATGCACGGCCTGTACCAGAATAGCGATACCGACGTTCGGAAACAGTGCCAACAAAAACATTCGCAATGACATCGATGCGGCACCAAGGGCCAGGATGTATTTCAATCCGAGATGCCTAAGGAGGTGTCCAAACCCAAGCATGAAGAAGATTTCAATGGCGACCCCGAGATTGAAAATCAGCCCGATCCATTCCTCACCGATGTTGATCGTGTTGGTCAGAAGCAGTGGGTAGAATCCGATGTAAGCGGCCCCGGCCAAGTGGTTAAGCACCATAGCCCCGCAGAATATCAGCGTGTTCGAACTCAGGAGGGCACGGGCCGCTTCGATCGTGGGCAGACGCCTCTTTTCCGTTTCCGTGGATGCTTCGTTGGTCGGCTCTTGCGACAACCGGGGATCCGGGAGGAAGAAGGAGTTGAACAATCCAATTAAGGCGAAGCCGATTCCGGCAATTAAAATCACCGCTGTCGTATGACCTGCGCGGATGAAGCCGAACACGATAAGGCTCGGCACGATGAACCCGAGGGTCCCAAAGACACGAATTCGGTGATAGGGGGTAGCCGGCTCGCCGGAAGCGGTTTGTCTCTTTTGAATGGAGAAGTTGATCCCGTCCTGCAGTGGGATGATTGCCGTATAGGCCAAGCTGTGAAGTGCCAAGAGGACCAGCGTGGGCCAGAACCCTTCGGTGAACTGGAGAAGAAACAAGGAGCAGGTGCTTGTAATAAATATTCCGGCGACCAAGCGCCGCGGATCGAGTCGGGTGTCCGCCAATAGGGTCATAAAGACGGGCGTGACCAGGATCGCGGCACTGGTAACCGACAGGGTATATCCGATCTGGCTTTCATTGAGCCCTTGCACCCGTTCCAGATAGACCGCCAGGAAGGGCATCAAGCTGCCGATGACAGCAAACGCCGAGAAGTATTGGAATTTGACGTGCTTCATGAAGCACTAAAAGAGTCCGATGACAATCCCAAGCGAAACGGCCGAGAGCACTGTGCTCAAGACGATGGAGCTTGAAGCGAGGCCGCCCTCGCCGTTCATCTCGACCGCCATGATGTAAGAAGCGACCGCCGTCGGGCACGCCGAGAACACCATCAGCACCTTAAACCCCAAAGGGGTGATGTTGAACAGCTGACCGATGCCGAAGGCGAGCAGGGGAACGGCCAGGACCTTCAGCACAGCGGCCGCGGTGGCCGCTCCCAGACGATCGCCGAGATTCGTCGTTGCCAGGGATCCGCCAATACTGAGCAGTGCGATCGGTACCGCCATCTGTCCGATGGTCTCGAGACTCCGATGGAGCGGTGATGGTAACGACCAAGGCTGAATCGAGAGCGCCGTGCCCGCGACCGAGGCCAGGATCAGCGGATTCTTAACGATCCGGAAAGCGACCTGCTTGAGTCCTTCCCATCCAAAGCGATGATGACTTGCCAGGAGGGCCGCCACCGAGAGTGTGTTGTAGACGATCATCATCGGGGCCAAGACCAGGAGAGCGATCGCGAGCACATCGGCACTTGAGGTGTGCGAGACATCAGAGACGACATAGACCAAGAGAGGAATTCCGATGTAGGCGAGATTCCCGCGGAAGGTCGCCTGCAGGAAGGTCCCGTATGTTTCTCCCGGCAAGCGCAGTAGCCAAGCAACCGTCAGGCCGATCAGGATGGTCCCGACAGTAGCCGAAGCCAGCGCAAGAAAGACCGGCAAAGCTTCTTGGCCTTGAAAATCCGCGGTTGCCAATTTCTCGACAATGAGGGCCGGCAGCCCGAAATAGTAGGTGAGTCGGTTCAGATCCCGCTGAAAAGTCAGGTTCAAAAAACCCCACTTTGCCAGTCCCGCTCCAAAGAGCAGGATTAACAAGATCGGAATCAGTGTGTTGATAATGTGCATAGCCTAATCCGCTTATGTCGAACGATCGACCATAAAGGGGTTAAACGTAATCGGAGTGAGCCGGAGCCCCAAGGGCAAACCGCGCTCGCGGTGGAAGGCCTGGGATGGGCGAGACGTGAGGAGCGGTCGCAATGGCGTGCGGTCCCGCAATGGCGGTGGT
>JAHEOI010000300.1 GCA_018610125.1 Verrucomicrobiota bacterium | reverse complement strand
TCACCAGTACCCGGCCGTGATCGTGATAGAGCTGGTCCACGATTTGCACCACCTGATCCACGGTCTTGCCCGCGGCAAACACCACCTCGGGAAACTGCTTCCGGATCGCTCGATGCCGATCGATCGTCGCAAATCCAAGGTCCGCCGACGGATGAAGCCGAAAGCGGCGCACCACCTCATCCACACTTAGCTCTCCCGCACGAAACGCTTCCAATAATGCCTTCGCCTCTTCCGATGTCACAAAATACAGGATGTCATGAAGCCGCTGTCAGGTCACGCAGCAAATCAGCCATCCCCTGCTCCGGATAAGCTCCTCGACAAAATTCCTTGAATCGTGATATCCGCTCTCCTAATCTGAAATAACCAGAGGGTTTCAAGAATTGACCCCTTATTGAAAGAAGCATTGTTTATGAATCACAAAGTAACACGTCGACAGTTTATTGGGACGGGCGCGGCATCCGCGTTTGCCTTCACCTTCTTACCGAGCCGGGTTTGGGGCGCAAACGAGCGGGTCTATGTCGCTTCAATCGGAGTCGGAGGCAAAGGCAGCAGTGATGTCAGCGGTGTGGATAACAATGGCGGAACCATTGTCGCACTTTGCGACGTCGATCGCGCTCGGGCCAAGGGAAGCTTCAAAAAGTACCCCTATGCGAATCGATATCGCGATTTCCGGAAGATGCTCGAGAAGGAGCAGAAGGCCATTGACGCCGTGACGGTCAGCACCCCCGATCACACGCACGCCCACGCGTCCATCATGGCCATGGAAATGGGCAAGCATGTCTATTGCCAGAAGCCATTGACCCACTCGGTGTGGGAAGCCCGAAGGATGGCCGAAGTCGCCCGAAAGCAGGGAGTGGTCACACAAATGGGGAATCAAGCCCACTCGGGTGAGCCGATCCGGCGAGGCGTCGAGCTCATTCGTGCCGGTGTCATCGGCAATGTCAAAGAGGTCTACACCTGGACCAATCGCCCGATTTGGCCGCAAGGAATAACCCGACCTGAAGAGACGCCGGATGTGCCCGATCACTTGGCCTGGGACCTTTGGCTCGGCCCCGCCCCGTGGCGTCCCTATCACCCTGCCTATGTCCCGTTTAAGTGGCGCGGCTGGTGGGATTTCGGAACCGGTGCCCTGGGCGATATGGCGTGCCACATCATGGACATGGCTTATTGGTCCCTCGATCTCGGTGCCCCGGAAACCGTCGATGCCGAGTCGGGCGGCATGACAAAAGAGTCCCCGCCAAATTGGTCCACCGTTTCCTACCAATTCCCAGCCCGAGGTTATCAGCCTCCGGTCAAATACTATTGGTACGACGGCAAGAAAGAGAATGGAAACCGCAATCTGCCGCCGGATGATGTCCTTGAGGGAGAAGACCCCGGTCAATGGGATTGCGTCCTCATCGGTGATAAAGGGAAGATGTGGTTCAAACGCGGCGGCCCCGGATCGGACATCGGAGACGACTTCGATAATTCCTACTGGAAGATTCGTTCGGATCGCGACCTGAGTGACTTCAAGGCCCCGCCAAAAGTCATTCCGCGAACCAAGAACGAGGACTACGAATGGGTCCAAGGGATCAAGGGCGGACCAACTCCGCTCTCCAACTTCACACGGTCCGGTCCATTCACGGAAACGGTCCTGCTCGGGAATTTGGCCATCCGCCTGAACAAGCGGCTTGAATGGGATAGCCATAACCTCAAGGCGACAAACGCCCCCGAAGCCGACCAATATATCAAGCGCGAATACCGAGAAGGCTGGCGCTTTATCTAAACATCACGCCCCCAGCCACGCATGGGACGCCGGCTATGGCGTCTCTCCCAGGCCGAGATACAGCTCACAAGACAGAGGGCCGGCAGAGGAGACTGCCGGCCCTGCTGTTTTTAAGTTAGCATGCCAAAAAAGCCCTGCGGAAGGGACGAGGAAGAACGAGCCAACCGCAAACCCGCAAGTTCCTTCTAGTTCTCTGTCGCGTGGTCTCCAAGTCCCTTCACGGTCCCCTTCTTAAGGGGAGAAGGTTAGGATGAGGGGATGACCCTACACTCTCGCTTCCAACGCCGTGCACGAGGTCAGGGTCCCTTACCCTTCCTTTAAAGCCGCAAGTGCTCCCACAATGGGCGCGGATCGAGTCGAAGGTTGACGTAAAACGGACCAAACTCACCATAACGGGCGCTCACTTCATCGAAGCGCATTTCATAGACAATCTCTTTTAAGGCATCAACCTGGTGAGCGACCAAGGTGACTCCCCACTCCCAGTCATCGAGGCCGGTCGAACCGGTAATCAACTGCGAGACGCGCCCGGCAAATTTGCGTCCTACTTGCGCATGACCTTTCATCAACTCCTTCCGAGTCGGCAGGTCCAATCGGTACCAGTTATCGTTCCCGGAGCGCCGCTTACTCATCGGATAGAAGCACATGACCTCCCAGTCGGGCAGCTCGGGATAGAGCCGGTACTGTTGATAGGTTTTGGTCCGTTCGAGGAGCTCGTTTAGGCGCTTTTCGAATGCTTCGGTCTCCGGTTGTAATCCTTCCTGCTCGGTCACCATCCGCCGGAGATCGTCTTCAGTCGTCACGTACTCCGGGAGCTCGGTGACACTCAAGTAGCTGTAAACCTGGTTCAAAGTCCCGGGCGGGAAGCTGCGCTCGAGATCGCGATGGATCTCACCCAGGCGAACCAAATCAGCCGCGGTCATCATGAATGCCAGGTCCGCCTTCCCCCCGACGTTGGCATACGTGCTCAACCGGGGATAGGAAGGACCCGGGTTGGCTTCAACCAGTCGTTGCAATTGCTCGCGCACCGCTTGGGATTCGTCGGCACTGAGCCGGCTCCACCGATCGCGGTCAATGCGATAAAAGAGGTGCATCACGTGGATGCCTTGATTCAGCTTAACTTCAGGAAAGTCCATATCGTCATTTGGTTATCTCAGTTCAAGCAGCTTGATCCCGGATTTGAAGCGGATCACTGAAACTCACGTTACCATGGGAGTTTGCTATAAATGTAATAGCCTGCGGTCACAACAAAACCGAGAACCGAGAGCCACAGGAAGAAATCCCAGACTCGGCCCGGCTTCAATTGCTCGTGGCATCGCCGATATCGGAACCACAAGGCAGCCGCGCCCAGCATTGGCAGCATCAGCATCTGCGCCACGCCGCTGGCCAGGACCATCGCTGCAGGGGCTTTGAAGAAGATAAACAGACCGGCGGCAATGAGCGGCCACATCCCGCTCACCCACCGCGACCACTTCATACGGGTCGGCTCGTCATTGCCAATGATCCCCAACAGACCCAATCCGTCCGCAACCATCCGTGAATTCCCCGCCGCCGCCACAAAAAAAGTGGAATACAGCACCGCAATGGCCCCGAACAGGAACACCCACTGCCCCCAACTCCCAAATACCGGAACGTACATCTGAGCCAACGTCCAAATCATTTCGCTCCCCTCGGGATTCAAATCGGCTCGTCCCAAGACAGCCGCCCCCAACAAATAAAAGGCCGCGGTCGCAAAGGTGTACACCGCCATTGACGCCCAGGCATCGATTCGCATCACACGCATCCATCCCCTCGCACGCTCAAGCCATGCTGTCGAGCCGTCATTCGGACCGGCAAATTTGGCGTAGCCTTTCTCAAGGCACCAATAGGGATACATGATCAATTCGGCGGCCCCGACCCCGATAATCCCGAATGCCGCAAGAGCGGTCGCCACCGGAGTTCGCGTCAGATTCTCGACGGCCGGCGGCAGGCGAAATTGCAACCCGGTCAAAAGCTCTTTCTGGCTGATTGCCCAATCCGGCTGCAACTGCAACAACAGTAATGTGCCGATCGTCATGAGGGTGAAGCCGCCGACCAATACGGTTGCCACACCCTGGATCAGGCCGTAATGGCCCATCCACAACAGAATCGAGGTCACGATCGCCAAGCCGCCCGCCCAGATCGAGGCGTCATGCGGACTCCCGACCTCCTTGACATGCTTTTGGCGAGTCGCCAGCTTTTTCTTTGCGGCATCGATTTTGGACTCGATCCCGGCACGCTCACTCGCTTCCTCGACTCCTTCCAGCTCCGTGCGGAGAAGCGCGAGGTCAATCCGTGCGTCGATCACCCGATCTTGAGCTTCATTATATTCCCGCCCTTGCGATGTTAGCGGTTGCGTGATTGAGAGGGCTTGCCCGACGCCGCCCACAATCCCCCCTTGCTGGGTAATGATCAGGAGCGTCATGATCACCCAATACCAAAGCAGCCAATTGACCCGATAGCGAGGTCCCGGAACCTCGTTTAAGCCACTCAGCGAAGTCCGGCCATGGATCACCGCATATCGACCGAGCTCGACCTGGGTCAGCACCTTGATCCCACATCCGATGAGGATCAGCCACAGCAGGAAGAACCCGGCCTCGGCACCAACCTTGGTTGTGGCAATGAGCTCACCCGAGCCGACGATCGAGCCCGCAATGATCATTCCCGGCCCGAGCCGCCTTAAAACACTCCCGAGTGACCGTGGCGGTGCTTGAATCTGATCCTGCGGCGCTTTCATGGCTTATTTGGCGGTCTCCCCTGCGGTCTCCCCTGGGTTTCCCCTTCTCCAATCGCTCCGGTCAAACGAACATCCATGTGAGCCTGAGCAATGCCCTATTGCTTTACAGACCCTTAGTGTGGTGATCGCGACAGCCTCGGCTTTTCGCGATCCCCACACTGGATTCGTCGGGCATCAATCTCGGCGCATTCGAGTCAAATCAGCGGCTTAATCCAATCGCTTGATGCGAACGTTCCGATACGACACCGGATGGCCGTGATCCTGCAGTCCGATATGATTGTTCCGAGCCAGCTCCGCGAGGGCATTCCGGAACTTGTTGCTGCTGCCATCCGGGTTTTTTCCCGGCTCGGTCCAACGGGAGATGTCGATACGAAAAATCTTCCTCCCGTTCATCCAGCCGCTGATTATCGGACCGTCACACTTTAGCCTGAGATGATTCCATTCCCCCGCATCCCTTGTCGCATTCAGCCGCGGTGCCACAACATCATAGAGTGCGCCGCAATCATGCTTGCCAACCTGCTCCTTGCCATGGGAATCGAGGATTTGAATCTCAAACCCACCATGGACTGCGTTTTCCGGGTTCGTTCGAAAGAAGATGCCACTGTTGCAGTTCTCGGACATATTGAACTCAAGATCGAGAACGAAGTCCTCATACTTCTCCTTGGTCCAGAGGTATCCTCCGCCATCGTCTCCCAAGCGGATTGTATCGCCCTCGAACTCCCATCCTGAATTGGGCCGCCATTGTTCCGAATCGGTAAGACTCGTCCAGTCACCCTCCTCGGTGGCTTCTTCCGCTGTCACAAGCTCCCGGATGAAGATATTTCGGAAAGCCAGCTTGCTGCCATGGCTCTGAAGCTCGATCTGTCCGGTCCGATAAATCGGGCGATCCCGGTCCCAATAGTTCTCCATGACCACCCCGGGGACCACCATTTCATCGTTCAGCCAGACCCAGACATGGTGCCCACGCATTTTGATACGAAACGTGTTCCATTTACCAATGGCCTTATCCGCCGTAACCAGCGGCTGCGATGGATGCTTCTGATTATTGTAAAGCCCTCCCGAGCCGACGCCGTTATGCTTGGATGGATCCCAAATCTGCACCTGGGGCGTACCCCGGAGGTAAATGCCGCTGTCTCCTCCCTCGGTTATCTTCCAATCGACATACAGCTCGAAATCCGCGTAATCCTTGGCGGTCACCAAGCTCTTCCCTTTTCCGTCAAATTGGAGCACACCATCCTTCACGTGCCAATGCTTCCGAGCTCGCTCGTTGGCCTTCTCTTTGGCCCGAGCCAGCTCTTGGTCACTCATCTTGGCCCGAGACTTGGGATTGCCCACCAAGCCTTCCCAACCCGAAAGATCCTTGCCGTTGAATAATGCCTTAAAGCCTTCCGGTGGCTCATGGACTCCTTCTCCCCCCAAGCTCGACAGTGGCGCTCCCAGCGTCGCGATGAGACCGATCGTGACCCAAATCCAACTCAAGCGTTGGATCTTTCCCAAAGTGCCGTTACGATGCGTGCGTTCCGTTCGTTGTTGATTGCATTGCATATCTCAGAAGAAAAAAATGAAATCGCACGTAATTCAAGCATTTATTCTCGCATGGCTGACCAGAAAAAAGCTTACGCCTTCGGCCTTTTAGCAGTCCTGCTCTGGTCCACCGTCGCCTCCGCCTTTAAAATCTCCCTCCGCTATCTCGACCATTTTCAGCTCCTGCTCTACTCCTGCTGCTTCTCCCTGATCGCCCTCGGCACAATCCTGGCCGCTCGGGGGCAAGTCACCACGCTTTTTCACTACTCGCGCAAAGAGCTGCTTCACACCGCGATCCTCGGATGCCTCAACCCATTCCTCTATTACCTTATCCTCTTTAAGGCGTATGACCTCTTGAGGGCGCAAGAGGCCCAGCCTCTCAATTACACCTGGGCCTTTACCCTGATGCTGCTGTCGGTGCCGATTCTCGGTCAGCGCCTCAGTATCAAGGTGTTGATAGCCGGCCTCATCAGCTACTCGGGAGTCTGGGTTATCGCCACTGAGGGCAAGATTTGGACCGTCCAATTCACAAGCCCCCTCGGCGTCGCGCTGGCACTAATCAGCACCGTGGTCTGGGCGCTCTACTGGCTTTTTAACACCCGGAGTCCTCAAAATCCGCCGGCCAACCTCTTTCTCAATTTCCTCTTTGCTCTCCCCTTGATCGCGGTCACATGCCTGCTCTTCTCATCGCCCATCCCCACGCAGAAAATCGGACTCCTCGGGGCTGCTTACGTCGGCTTTTTCGAGATGGGGATCACGTTCCTTTTTTGGCTCCTCGCCTTACAGCATGCGGAAACCACTGCCAAAATCGGTAACTTGATCTTCCTCTCCCCTTTTATCTCGCTTGTATTCATCCATTTCCTGGTCGGCGAAAGAATTTTAACTTCGACATATCTGGGGCTCGTGTTAATCGTGTTGGGACTCATTGTGCAACACGACACAAGGAAAACAACGTAAATGGGGAGACGATATGAACTCGACATCGCAACATAATGGCGGATCCGGACAGGATCGGCGAGGTCGGCGACGCCGTCCATCGCGCCCTTCCAAAGGTCGCCGACCCAATAAAGGCCAGAAACGACAAAAAGGCGGCAACACATCTGGAGGATCGGGCATTGCCAGTCGTCTACTTAACAAATTGATGTCACTTTTTCGATCCGAACCGCGGCCGCAGCCCCGGTCCGAGGCATCCCAAAAGAAGCGTCGCCGTAAACGACGGCCTCCAAGCGATCGACAGCCGCAAAATCAGGAGCGTGGCCAGGCCTCCTCCAAAAACGCCACCCAGGACAAGCGATTCGGCCAACCATCCCCGGAAAGTTCTTCGAACGCAGGAGAGCGAGCTGAGCCGTCAAAACGTCCGAATCGGCAAAGCAGGCGACG
>JAHEOI010000299.1 GCA_018610125.1 Verrucomicrobiota bacterium | reverse complement strand
GAATTGACTCGCCCTTACAGGGCTTGAGGTCGTCTGCGTTTCGGTTCCCAGGGTGGAACCCTGGGCTATGTTGATTCGCACCTTTGGCGCTCTCGAACAATGCCCCAACGGGGCAATTCAATGCAGCCCAGGGCTCAGCCCCGACACACAACAAAGCCCTGAAAGGGCGCTTCAAAACCATTTCTCCCGAATTTCCGAATGGCATTAGGCCAAGCCCGGGACTGGAAACCCGTCACCTCGATCCTCTCCCCTTTCGAAGGGGAGAGGATTGAGGTGAGGGGGACCCTTACAAAAAAGCGATGCACAAATATTCTCCTGACTTAATGGCATTGCTGCCGACCCTACCAGAGCCGTTGGAGCACTCCGCTGCAGTCCGCTTTTGGACGTCGGGGACAACGTCCCTGTCAGGGAAGACCACTCGCATGCCTAATGGTGGTGGTTTCTCTTGGATTGATTCCTTCCGAGGGCTACGCCGTGCTACCCCTTTTTCGGACCGACTTCCATCCCTTTGAATTGCTTGGTCAGATCGGTTAGTGGCTTTTCGACAGCCAATCGCTCAAGGCTGGAGGCCCCCACAAAGCCGACGGCGTCCGTATTCTGATTGACATAGGTGGCGTCCTCCGGCTTGCTGATCGGACCGCCATGGGAAAGGAAGAAGATATCGTTGCGGACCTTTCGAGCCGCATCAATGATTGTTTGGGTTCGTTCCACCGCTTCGTCCATCGAGACAACGGCCCCGGTAACGCCGATCGACCCGCCAACGGTCGTGCCGACATGGGCAATGATGGCATCGGCGCCGGCTTCCGCCATGGCTTCGGCCTCTTCCGGCTTGGCGACGTAGACGATGCTAAAGAGATCCATTTTGCGAGCCAGACGTACCATCTCGACCTCTTTTTGAAAGCTCATGCCGGTTTCTTCCAAGATTTGGCGGAATTGGCCATCGACGATGCAATGGGTCGGGAAGTTGTTGACTCCCGAGAAACCCATGTCCTTGACCTTCAATAGCCAATGCCACATACGGCGTCGAGGGTCGGTGGCATGGACACCGCAAATAACCGGGACCTCTTCCACGATCGGCAAGACCTCGAACTCACCAATTTCCATGGCGACGGCATTCGCGTCACCGTAGGCCATGAGACCCGCGGTCGAGCCGTGTCCCGCCATGCGAAAACGGCCCGAATTGTAAATAATAATGAGATCGGCCCCGCCCTTTTCGATGAATTTGGCGCTGATGCCGGTGCCGGCACCGGCGGCCAGGATCGCCTCGTTTTTGTCGAGCGTTTGCTGAAGACGATCGATCATCTCACTGCGGCTGTATGGGTTTCCTTTACCTGTCCACGGATTTGGCATAGCAATCTCTTTTTTAGCTAGGATTGTATTAGATGCCCGTAACGGTTCCAAGGTTTTCCCAAGCGAAGACCTGGTGACATTTCACATCGATGCCGACACGTAGCCGAGCGGGGACATCCCGATATGGTTCTCTACGATCCATTCCGTCCCGAATTCTCCCAACGGTCTTCCTTCTTGACTACTTATCAATTCGCTGGAAGGTAAAGCTGCCCAATGGGGGAACTTCCCCATCGACTTCCAAAGGAGATCCTTCAATTCGGCGGATCGGATCTTGTGGATCGCTGTCCGCGTTGGCCGAGGAATAAGTCGATCCATTGTCCGTTCCGGCATCATAAGGAGACAATTCGATGCTCGTTTTATCGACCCACTTGCCATTTTCCATCAAGCTGAGGCCGTGTACTCCGACGAACCAATCCGGACTGGGAGCGATCATCGAGACAAGTGTTACCCGAGAAAACTCCCGATCGACTTGAAATGTCATCCTGACTTGGCCAGGGGAGGGGTTGATGCCGCCGCCCGAGAGCAGGCGGTCGGCGGTGCCGGCGTCTATAGCGGCCTGAATCTCCGTTTTTAGAGTCGATTTCCCGCCTGTCTCGGCCATTAATTCGATCCCTGGGCTGGCGGTTTCTCCGGGTTGCCAGAAGCTTATGCTTTGACGATGCGTGGCCCCGATCAGTCCCGAAAAGTGGGGATTCGAAGGGAAGTCGTCCGGATGCGTCTCGGCGCTCCAGGTCGCATCAAACACCACTTCATACATGGCGGTTTCTGTGGCTTCGGTTTCTGTTCCCACGACCCGGACAAACCCCATCTCATTTTCAATCGAGATGGAGGCACTGGTCCCATCCATCGCGTCTCCGAAATTGCTCCACTCCTCGGAGACACTTTCCCGGAGCTGCAGTTTATAAGGAGGGTTTCCGCCTACCCATTCGAGCTGCAATTGGTTGCCGCTGATTTTTGGAGGGAGGAGCTGGAGTGGCAGACTTGGCTCGAGCGCGAAAACCTCGAATCCGGTTTGGGTGAAATCGGCATGGGCAAACATCGGGTCGTCGAGGATCCCTCCCTCTGCTTTTGGCATAAAGCCGGAATGGGGATGCACGACCCCGTTTTCCTTCTGTCCGGATTTCGGTGCGGTTTGTCCGAAGAACGCGGTGTGCTGCGGCATTTCGTCGTTGACTTCCGAGCCGGCATCATAAACCTGGGCCCCTTTGCGCGTGATGGACGTTGCGACGAAGTTCCCGTGCGCATCGAAGAGGCGCAGTTCCGTCGGATCGTCATTGCCTATAAAGGCGTCGTTGCTTGGGATGACCATCGAGGCAAAGCTCAGGTATTGATTTGCCGGATCATGGGCATCGAGGGTGACAGTAATGGTTTGGGCTGCGCCGGGAGGAAAGGGAGGTTTCGAAGGGTTATGCGTCACCATTTGCTGAATTCCGCCGCCTTCCATGTTTTTGAAGAGACTTACGAGCGGGTCGGCGTTGCCGTCTTCGGCGAGGCGTTCCAAAGCCGTTGAAGCGGATTCGCCGGCGGTGAAGAGATCGAAGCTTCCATTATGAAAGCCGACCCAGACCGGTGTGAGATAGGTGCCGTTTTCCGGGGCCTTGTTTTTGAAGGTCAATCTCACATCGAGCATCCTCGGTTCAAGCCGTTCAATTTGAATTCGTGCGATCTTACTGTCCGATTGAGTGAAATCCGCATTTTGAAACATCGGATCGTCCAGGATGCCGCCTTCCCCCGGCGCTTTGAAACCCGAGTGACTGCGGATCATTCCGTTTTCGTTGTCCCCTGTGTCGGGAGACATCTGTCCGAAGAATGCGGTATGAGCCGGTGTCTCGTCATTAATCTCGGTCCCCGCGTCCAAGACTTCGGAGCCCCCGATCACGAAGTCGGCCCCCACGAATTTCCCTGAGTCATTAAACAGGCGAATGGCCTCGGAGTTATCGTTGGCAATAAACGCGTCATTGCTCGGGATGACCATCGAGGCGTAACTGAAGAACCGATGGGAATCGGTGTCCGGGCTCAATCGCAAGAGAAGACTGACCGATTCTCCCGGTGCCAGAGGGCCTTTATTGTCCAACACCCCTTGAATGCCTTCCCCCGCATTCATCCCGAAGGAATCGGAGAGGGGAGCAGGGTTTCCGTCCTCAGCCAGACGCTCGATCCCTTCCGATGCTGGGTCATTGCGATCATACAAATCGAAAGAGCCGGAGTGGAACCCGATCCAAGGTGGGGTTAGGTGAACCCCTTTTTCGGGGGCCATATTTGTGACGGTCACCCTTACCGGGAAGGAGGCCGCCTGGACTGGGATGGGCGGAGCGAAGAGCGTCCCACAAGCACTCAACAAACCGATTGTAAGCCACTTGTGGAGACTTGTCCTCCCGCTTCCGGCATTCTCTGGCTCTTGGCAGGCACGCTTTTGGAAGCCGCCTGGGTGTGCGAAGCGCTTTCGTAGCAGACTGTTTTGTTCTCTCATCATATCACGGGTTAGTTTTCGAGCTCAGGTTCGGACCGGACAGCTCATCTGCTCGATCTACTGAATCCTTTCCCGTGAGTGATCGAATCGGGCGGGAAGCTTACAGATTTTTTTGATTTTTTTCGCGGATCTTTTGGAGAATACGATCTCGACCGATTTCAGAGAGGTATTCAGAGGCCTTTTTTTCGGGAAAGACCTTTGCGTAATAGCCGAGATTTTTTCTCAAGAAACGGAGCTGCCTGTTGTAACGTCGGCACCATTGGCAAAGGAGCAAATGAATACGGCGCGGGAGTCTCTCGTTCCAGGCCAATTTCCGGTCCAGGGCCTCCGAGCTAAGCTGACACATGTATCGGCACGAGAATAAGAGCCGGTTGTAGCCGTGCTTATAGGCACGATCAATTTGATCGTAGGTGTTTTTCATCTGCAAGAGAAGCTTCTTCATACTCGTATAAAAGGATTGCTATTCCACGTGCCAGTGTGACCTCAGGCATCGACGAAGCAGATTACGGGCTCGGTGAAGCAAGACCCAAAGATTCGATTCCGTGATGTTTAAAGTGTTTTTTATCTCCGTGGGCTCGACGAATTCGAGCTCGCGTTGAGCAAAGACGGCCGCTGTTCTCGGGGGTAACTGTTTAAGACAATGTTGCAGCACGTCCCAAAATTCTTTTTGCTCCAATGCGTGCCTCGGATTCGGCTTCCAATCCATTCCCGCGTTTTTGGCCTCGTGGCTCCAATGCCCTGCCTCGTCAAACCATGACTCCTCTTCATGCCGTTCAGGCTCCGGGGCAAAGGCCTTTGTTTCGGAGGCTTGACGTCGAAAGTGCTCAAGGATTTTAAATCGAAGGATCCCTGTCAGCCAGGTCCTCTCGGAGGAATCGGCACGAAACTGGTCGTAGCGTTCCATCGCTGTCAGAAGTGTTTCTTGTACCAGGTCCTCGGCCCACCCGGGATCCAGGACGCGGGATTTGGCATAACGATACAGAAAGTCCCCGTGGTCACGCAGCCAGCCTTCTGCCTGAGCCGATGCTTTCTCGCTCCATACGGGCTGGTCTTTCATACTAGACAATAGGCCGAGTGGGCGCACGCGACAAGCTTCGCGTGTCTTTGTGCCCTCTTACTTAACCCCCGTGGAGAAGTAACGATTCAGCCCCCAAAAAGCGGGAGCCGCAAGATCTTTTGACCACGGATTGCGCTGAATGCACGGAATCGTAAGAGAGGTTTTTTCTGATTCATCTCCTCTCGATCTGCGCATTCTGGGTGCTCTGCGGTTATTCTTCTTTTTCCGTCTGGGAAACCACGGTAATCTGTGGCTCTGGAAGGGCTCCCTGCAATGGTCAATGTCTTGTTCAACCTGGAATCCCAGCGATTTGAGGTCGTGTATGACAGCCGGAAGCTGAGCAAAACCGAGATCATCAAGACCGTCGAAGAAGCCGGCTCGTTCCAAGTGGAAAAGTGGCAACTTAAGTTGTTGACACGATGACGGGGGGTTAAGCAATGCTGGGGTCTCAATGGATTCCAAGCGACTTATGAAGATATCGTGTCAATCTCAGCGGTTGGTCCGTGTCACGTCGACAGTCTGTCTTTTCCTTGTTGGAGTGATCCCGGCCTTCGGTCAGTCCCAAAACGAGCTCACAGTGCAAGACGGGATGGTCTTGTGGCTCAAGGCTGACGCGGGTGTCGAAAAGAGCGAAGATGGGGCGGTGACTGAATGGCTTGACCAGAGTGCCAAGGGCAATGATGCGTTTGTACGGCCTGATGGTCCGGAAAGTGAGCGCCCACGGTGGGTTGAGAAAGTGGTCAACGGTCAGGCTGCGCTCCGGTTTGACGGTGAGGATGATGTTCTGCAGATAGAAAATGCTGCCAGCCTCCAGCCTGGAGAAGGCGATTGGACAGTGTTTTTCGTAGGACGTCGACTGGAGAATTCCCAAGGCGACGTGCCTCAGATTATCGGGTCGAGGCCATGGACAGCCGGCTTGGACAATGGGTGGGCGATCGTCTTTACTCAAACGTTCGGAGATACCCCCGGCCTGATCGGAAGTCATTTCGCGGACGGGGAAACGGGACACGATACGCCCGCCAATTTTTCGACGCTACCTTGGTCTCAGGAGACGTTCGAGATTTGGCAAGTTGAGGAAAGCCAAACAGAGGGGGTAACGACGATGGCTAGGAACGGAACGGTTGACCACCGCACCGAGGTTTCGATGCCGGAAAGTCCGGTTGAACAAGAAAACCCCATTTTTATTGGCCGGGAAATCGGGGGGTCGAACAACCGTCGAGCCAACATGGAATTGGCCGAGATTATCATCTACGAGCGTGCCCTATCAGAGACCGAAGCCAATGAGGTGACTCAATATCTTTCAGGGAAATACGAGCTTGAGCTTAACGAGCCCCCGCAAGTGAGCTTGGTGGATCCGGCTGACGGTGCTGAATTCGCAGCACCGACTGACGTCAAGATCACCGCTGAAGCCTCGGATAATACTGGGGAGGTGATGGAGGTCGCGTTTTTTGCCAACGGCCAGCTCTTGAAACGTGATACAGAGAGGCCTTTTCGCGTCACGATGGCGCTCCGGCAAGCAGGGGAAGTGAATCTCACCGCGATGGCGACGGATGATGCCGGGGCTCAGAGTGAATCCTCCGAAACCGGTGTGACGATCAACGTGAGCTCGGAAGGGACTGTCCCGTCTGAACCGGTGCAGGAAGGGCTTCAGTTATGGTTGCGGGCGGACCAAGGGATCTCGGCAGACAGTGACCAGTTTGTCAGCTCGTGGGAAGGCCAAACTCCGAATGCCAACGAAGCCATCCAGAATAATGAATTTGTCCAAGATCCCGAGGATAACTTTAAGCCGAAGCGGATCGAGGACGCGATAAACGGAAAGCCGGTGGTGCGATTTGACGGAGTTGACGATTTTATGTTGATGCCCAACTCCTCCAGCTTGCAACCCGGGTCTGACGACTGGAGCGTTTTCTTGGCTGCGCGGCGAGGCAGTAGCTCGCAAGGGGACGTGCCCCAAATTATCGGCTCGAGGCCATGGGAGGCTGGAGTAGACAAAGGGTGGGCGGTCGTGTTTACCGAAACCTTTGGCGAGCAGCAAGGCCTGGTCGGGAGTCATTTTGCCGATGGCTCGGCCGGACATGATACGATCGATACGTTGTCGACATCCCCGCTTAGCCGAGATCGGATTCAAGTATGGCAAGTGGAGGAAGACCGAGAAAACGGGCTCACATCGATTTTCCGTAACGGTGGTCTGAATCAGTTTCTGAGAACGGCCATGCCAACATCCCCCATTGATCAACAAAATGACATATTCATTGGAAGCGAGATCGAAGGAGGTGACTTCCGGCGGGCCAATATCGATATCGGCGAGATCTTAATTTACAACCGCGTGCTTACGGAAGAGGAGAGAAACCGAGTGACGGATTACCTCCTCGGTAAGTATGGGCTTCCCGGCGTCAGCACGGTCTTCCCTGCTCCGGAGATCACGAGTCATCCTCAAGACGTGACGGTCAAGGAGGGCGGGGAGGCCACCTTCTCGATTGACGCACCGGGTGAGTCGCTTGTGTATCAATGGCAGAAAAATGGCTCGGACCTCCCAGAGGCCTTCGAGTCGTCGTTAACGGTATCCGACGTCGCACTTGACGATTCCGGGGCGACTTACCGGGTCTTGATTTCGAACGAAGGAGGCCGTGTCACCAGTGAGGAGGCCACCTTGACCGTTACGGAAGATCGTGAGCCCCCGCAATTGGTTTCCGTCACACGAAATTTCTTTGATACCACGATGTTTCGCGTTCGCTTCTCGGAACCGGTTTCGGCACCGAGTGCCACCAGCGCCGGCAATTATTCGGTCGGGGACGTTGGAACGATCTCAACGGCGGCTTTGGGCGTTCAAGCGAACGAGGTGATTGTGACAACCTCGCAGCCTGTTCCTCCCGAAACCTCCCTGGTCCTTGAGGTGGAAAACGTCGAGGATCGATTCGGCAACGCGATTACAGAAACCGCGCAATTCGAGCTGCCAAGCCAGCCCCTCTTTTATAGAGACCCGTTTACCCTTGATGACGCCCGTACCGATGGCCTGTTCAATGACAACAGCGGAGGGGCTTATGAAGTGGCTGAAAGCTTCGAAAACCCGACGGCAACATGGACACCGACAGATGTCTTCCGGTTTGTCCAACCGCAAAGCGCGGCCAACAGCGAGCTTGTGCAAAATGCCGAGGGGAATCCGGGAGCGGAGTCAGGGCTCATTGAAGTGGCCGGCGCCAGCGGCGATGCGAGCTTTGGTTTTGGAGTCTCTTCGATGTATGCCGTTCAGGTCGAAGCGATTTTGCCCGACGACCGCTTGGATATTTCCAGTTTGGGGACAGTCGGCGGGGGAATTACCGAGGAACAAGGCCTCAGTGTCTTTTTCCGACGCGATTCCCGAGAAGGGGATCCTTTCTCGGGCTTTCCGAATGGGATTCCGGGGATCGACCTCTTTTCTTCTTCTGCAGGCGACACAGGGATAAGCAAGGGGGATCCGGGCGTGACCGTGGGTGAGAATGCGACGCTTGGTAACGGCGGCCATATTCTGACCGGGGTCAACGACGATAACTGGCATGCATTTCGAGTGGTCTTCAATCAGGAGAGTGACCGTCTCCGGATCGAGGTTGACGGAAAGCTAAAGGCCACGGTCGATCTTACTACGTTTGCAAATGGAGCCTATCAAGATTATTCCAATAGTGCTGTCGGGGTCGGCGGAAACGGCAATGAGGATCAAGCGATCTGGCTGGATAACTTTGTGGTGCTTTCGCCCGTTGAACAGGCTCCGAGCCGACCCGGGGGCCTTGAAATTCAACGCGACGGAGCCGAGATTACCGTATCATGGAAAGGGAAAGCAACGCTCGAGAAAGCCGAGAGTGTGACCGGTCCTTTTCAGGCTGTTCCCGAGGCGACAAGTCCCTATCAAGTCTCGCCGGGGAGTACGAAACAATTTTACCGCTTGGCGCGTTAAAATTGATTTGCAAGTGAGAAGCCCGTTAACAGGTAAACTATGGCCGTCCCGAAGCCGAGAGTGACAAGCTCAAGAAAAGTGCCCTCTGACCAATTGGACGTAGGAGGCTTCACTTTAATCGAACTGCTGGTGGTCATTGCGATCATCGCTATCCTGGCTAGTATGCTGCTTCCCGCTTTACAGAGTGCCAAACAACAGGCCGAGGTGGCGCGATGCGCCAACAACATGAGGCAGTGGGGACTGGCTATCCAGATGTATGCCAGCGATAATCAGAATCATTTTCCAGACAATTCCGATGGTCGGCATTGGAGCTGGTGTGGTGAAGATGTCCAAGAAATGTGGCGGGAATACATGATACCGTCGAGAAAAACGGAACATGCCAAGGATAAAAATCACCTCATCTTTTGTCCGACGCAGAAATGGCATCGGGATGCCGATCTTTGGCGTAATACCCGCGCCCCTGGCGAAGAAGGGGCCATTCTGACGGGCTACTTTTATCTGCCTCATAGGACGACCGAGAGTGCGGACTATGACGTGACAGGGCTCAAAGAATGGGTGACTCGGGAAAAACTTGGGGGCAAATTCGCGAACGCCCCGGTGCTGGCGGACATGAAGCAGGCCCACGGGTCTTTTAGCAGACTGGGAGCGCGGGTTTCGAGCTGGTATGTCAACGGCACGAGTGGAATTTATGAGGGGAGGAGAATTCCTTCTTCCAGTCACACAAAAGGCAACGGGGTGCCCCGAGGCGGTAATTTCCTATTTGAGGACGGCCATGTCGAATGGCGGAATAACCAGGAAATTGGAGTGGCGGGGAGTTTAGGAAGTTGGCTGGTTTTTTATGATATTCCTGTACCTGGGGCGGCGCAAGGAGGATAACCCAACAAGAAGACTTGGTAGCGGCTGGAGGCGTCTGTGCGGGTTATCAGCGTTGATCATCCTCTTAATGGTGGGCCTTATCGGATGCGGTGAGCGGCAAGAGCCCAATGTCGATATCCAAGAAGCGGTCAAGCAGCTTGATTCCCGGCGTGCCGAGGTGCGGGTCAAGGCGGCTTTCGCGCTGGGAAACGTCGAGCAGAGCCCCGCTAAGGCTGTCCGAGTATTGCAAAGGGCTCTAAAGGACAAGTCAGCTAAAGTGCGCAAAGCCGCTGCCCTGTCACTCATGGAGATCGGGAATCAAGCCAGGTCGGCCGCCCCGGCGTTAAAGGAAGCATATAAGAAGGAGCAAAATCGGGATGTGGCCTTGACGATTGCCAGTGCTCTAAGGCAGGTCGCGCCCCAAACAGCCAAGGAAATGGAATTGCCTTACTACTAGCAAGGCGCCTTGGAGGTTTGTAAAACGCTGCTCGTTAAGCAAAGGGGATACCCTGTTCACGTCCTACGCTTTTAAAGGGGGTTGGTTAATCGGTTGGTTTGAGGTATAACGGGGAGACCGCCGGCCGCGGGGCTCTGTATGGTTCGGCCCGGTGTTTAGGATCCGGCGAGAAAACAGTCCCTTAGTCATCGGGAGACGCTGACAGTCGCGGCGGGCAGTTATTAATTGGTTAAGCGGGCGCCTTGCCTGCTTTGGGGCCCAAGTCCCACGGGTGGCGCAGCAGTTGCAGTTGTTCGATGATGCGATGTTATGAAGAGAATGCGAAAACCTAATTGGATCAGAAATGTGCGAGGTGCCCGCCTGGGCGCAGGCGGCGTAGCCATGGCGACGCTGGGTGCGGTCTTGATTCTCGGCGCGGGAAGCGTCCGAGCGGAGCCGGACCATCATCGCTCCTCAGGAGCCGGGGAGATGTTTGCCTTTCCGACCTCGAAGAAGCCGGATGCGAGCTTCTCCTTCACGAGCTTTCCCGATTTGTTCAATTGGAATGTCAAGTATCCTCAGCCCGGATGGGAGGAGGCGATGGACTGGTTTCTCGGCGGCATGAAAAAAGAAGGTCCTGCCTTTTCCTTGAATGCCGGGGATATCATGGATGCGCGTTGGTGGTCGACCAAGGAGCAGGTTCGGCGACAAACCGAGAAGTATTGGGGTGGATTCAAGAAGCGATTTGAGGAGAAGGGAATCCGTCTCTATATCGCTCCCGGCGACCATGAGTATGGCGACGACAAAGGCTTGAAAAAGATGGATCTGGTCCCGGTGTATGCCGAGCAGTTCTCATCGATCTTTGATCTGCCGCGGAATGGTCCCGAGCACAAAAAGGGTCGTGCCTATTCGTTTGCCAAAGAGAACCTGGCTGTCATTTCGGTTGACACGTTCGAGGATGCCGGGGATCACATGTCGATGACCGTCTCCGGGAAACAATTGGAGTGGCTCAAAGGCCAGCTGCAACGTTACCGGGACAAGGACTTCATCATCGTTCAGGGGCATGTGCCGGTGGTCGGTCCGGTCAAGAGCAAGAATTCCAGTGCGAACATGCTGGAAGGCGGCAGAGACAGTCCGTTTTGGCAGACGATGGTGGAATATGGAGTCGACGTTTACTTCGCCGGAGAGCACCACCGCGTTACCACGCATTTGCGGGATGGGATATGGCAGGTCGTTCACGGAGCCCTTTGGGGTACCCAGGAGGACGTGAACTACCTTCGCGGGAGTGTCTATCCGGATCGACTCGAGCTCGAGCTATTTCGATTTTGGGTGGAGTATGGCGGCAAGAAGCTGACAGACCAGCACCCGAACCGTGGTGAGAACGGTGGTCCATGGGGGAAGGTCTCGATTACGGAGTCGGCGAGGAAGAAGGGACCCAGCTCGATAGGGCGACTCGTTATTGAATCCGGTCGCGATGGAAACGAGACAACGGTCAGGACGGGCGTGTTTGAGACGCTCAAGGAATCTTTGGGAGTGTCGGTGCAGTCTCAGGAAGGATGGCATGTCGTCGCGGCGGATAGTGTCTCGGAATTCAATGGCAAACTTCCGGAGAATGCCATCGACGGCGAGCCGGCGACTCATTGGCATACCGAGTGGAAACAAAACAAGCCGGACCATCCTCATTCGATCGTCATCGATATGGGTGAAGTCCGAACGATTGGCGGATTTGTTTATGTCCCGCGGCAGGACGACTCCAAAAACGGGATCATAACCAAATACCAATTCTTTGTCAGTGGAACCGCCGAGGAGCTTGGTAGTCCCGTCAAGGCCGGGACCTTCGGGACCTTCGGGGCGAGTCACGATCCGAAGGTTGTGACGTTCGACCAACCCGTCACCGGTCGCTATTTAAAGCTGAAAAGCCTTGCTTCCGCCGGACATGGTAACTATGCCTCTGCGGCGGAATTGTGGACCATCAAGCCGTGAGGTAGGCTTCATTGGTGCGGGGGCCGGCCCGTATTTCCCTCGCACCTTGCCATTTGGAAATTCAGGAATTACCACTAGGAATTACCAAAGGGGACCAAAAAAAAGAGGTTAAACCGTGTTGAAGCGATGGTGGACAGCATCTATTTGGGAGATCGGCCTTTCGAGGCCTTTTCGTGGGGATGGACTTTCGACGCGTCATCTCAAGACTCCTTCGCCGTGTTACAGCCTCCAAATCGTCCTCATGGCGTTTTGTTTCGGTGTTCCGCCAACCTCACTATCCGCTGACTTCGGAGAGCCGATCAATGAGCCGTCTCAGGTGG